>CALCSG010000510.1 GCA_937894085.1 uncultured Gammaproteobacteria bacterium
GGGATTAAAAAGTTTCGGACAAATGCGGGTTAAGCCTCAATAATAGATAAAAAGACCTTTTGCTCATTTTCGGTATTGAGTTCTTTGGCTAAAGCCGCAAATAACTCTCCGGTATTCTGGCTACTAATCGCAGCTGTTTCAACCAGAAAACCGGCTATAGGGCCGATGACCTCAGCCAGCCTTTTTTCAGCTGTTAATAATATAGCTGGGGTTAGCGGTTCTTTTGAGTGAATCAGTTCATTCGATGTCTGGGTTTCAACCTGTTTAATTTCTAAACCGTTTCGGGAAATTTTAACTGAATTGATAGACAGGATTTCGGGTAAGTCATTTAGTACTTCTATGAGTCTATTCCTGCCGCAGTTTAATTTTCCGCTACCATGCACCGTGATCAGATTATAGTCCTGCTGGTATTGAATATCGTGAGAGCTGTAAATCAGTCCAAATAATTTAATGTCACGAATTAAGCGCGACAGAGTCCCCGGTTTTTTAGAGCATTTCAGGTGGATAGACACATCAATCATAACTACCTTACCTTTTAGTGTTGGCCTGAGTTTTTCTGAGTATTTGTATAATTTTGATGACACTGCGTCTCATTCTATTAAAAGAACGTGATAAATCGGCTATTTCATCTTTTCCGGAGATTTCAATTTCATTTCCGGCAATATTCCCCTTACTCAGGTTATCAGCCATGCTGGTCATGATTGTGACTGGTTTGAGTATCAGTTTGCGGATAGTGATATTTAACACAATGAATAAAAACAGAAACAATAAAGCCAGTGCCGCCAGAAAGCTGTAAAAAGTTTTCTGAGCCAGTTCAGCTGTTAATTGATAAGGCACAACGACCATTTGGGTACCGACTATTTCATTCAGTGTCCAGCCAAACCCACCCTCATCACCGTAGATAGCTCGCATCGCCTCAGGTGCTTTTTCGGGCGTGCTATGACATACAAGACAGTCAGGATTGGATATTTTAATCGGGTAGGAAATATATAGTGATTTTTGACCTTTAACCTTGATGTTTCCAATTTGTTTAAGCAGATTCGGGTTGGCTATAAAGTTATTGATTATCTTTTCTTCCCTGGGGTTTGCTTTATTTCGTGGGTTAGTCGGGTTGAATACCGCTTCTTTGTAAATGTAATCAGCACGTTTTTCACGCACCAGATTAGAAGTTTGAGTCGCCGCATAGGCAGGAACAGTCTGCGGGTGAAATAAACCATCGTCGTTGTTGTTGAGTAAGGGGCGTATTTCATTGACGGTATAGCTGCGAATAGCTAAAGCTTCCTGCATAATTAATTCAGCCTGATCGGTGACCTGTTGTAAGGCATTATCCTGTGTCAACTGATAAGAAAAGAAACCACCAATGGTCAGACCAATTGAGAATGCTATGATCAGAATGATGTTGAATTTTGTGGTTAAGTTCATTGAGTATCTGCTTTTATATTTTGTTGGTAAATAAGCCTGTATGGCTAATCATATTTCATTGTTTTTCAACTGGTTATGTTGTTTTTTCAGAATCATGTGTTTTATGCCCAAAAATTGGCGATTAGTATATGTTAATACTTTTTAACATTAAATAGATGACTGGATGTCTGTGGGATTGCTTAAACCGGAAGAAATGAAAACAGGGAATTATATCGTCAAATTCGAACTAGCGTAGCAATTCTGCAACGACTGCCGGCCAGGCTTTTGAAATGTTTTCCATATTATATCCACCGCCACCCAGTCCGATAATTCTACCTTCACAGAATTCATCGGCTATTTTACATAAGCTCTGGGAAGCAAGTCGATAGGAACTTTCGGTGTATTCCAGATGAGTAATCGGGTCGCCTTTCATGCTGTCGGCACCGCATTGAAGTATGATGAATTGCGGTTTTATGGATCGTATAAATTGTTCTGCTTTAGCCCACTCTGCTGCAAAATCTTCATCTTTGGCGAATTTGGGCATTGGAATATTCAATTTAAAACCTTTGGCGGGTCCCGTCCCTGTTTCATCGGCATCACCGGTTCCGGGATATAAATATTGTCCATCTTCGTGAAAATCGACCACACAGACACCTACGTCTGATTCGTAATTATAAAATACGCCATCTCCATGATGGGCATCAATATCGACATACAGCACTCTTTCAAGCTGGTGATGGTTGCGTAAACGTTCTATGGCAATTGCGCAATCATTAAAAATACAGAAACCACTACAGTGATCTTTATATCCATGGTGTAATCCGGCAATAGGGACGAATCCACGACGGAACTGCTTATTCATAATTCTATCGAGCATGTTGATGACAGAACCGACCACGAATGATGCCGCTTCATAAATACCCTGACGAGCAGGAGTGTCTCCATGATCCAGATAGCCAAGTCCTGAATCGGAGCCATGTTTTACCTTCTCGATATAATCTGCTGTGTGGAAGCTCAACAGGCTTTGCAGATGGCATTCAACAGGTTTCAGGTATTCTACCCGTGATGAAAGCCCCGCAGTTAACAGACCATCAAGAAAAGCCTGGTGACGTAACGGACCGAATGGGTGTTCATCTCCAAAGTGATAATCAGCAATTTCATCACCGGTAATGATAGCTACGGAAGAATTTGTCATAATTTCAGGTAGGAGCAGAACTATATTTTGCTGTTTACATTACACTAAATGAGTAAAAGTTACTTGAAATAAATGGTGGATATACTATATTAGAGGTTACTAATATAGTTACTTGTTAAAATGCAAACAGATATTCTTCCAGATCTTGAATTTGAGTTTTCTCTAAAACCTTCTGACACCGATGAATTCAGTAATTTACTGGTGGATTTTAAGGGTCAGGCTATTGCCTGGGATGATGATGCTGAGGAAAAAGTGGTTGCTCGACTTAAAGGGCACAGGCTTGACCTGGCCAGTGCGCGAACATCCTATGATGATATTCAGGAACTGTTTGACTCCATCTCCCCTGAAATCTCTGACCTGGGTTCACATATCATTTCTAATAACAATTGTTATGTTGAATGTTGCAGCAAAGGCGAAAATGAAAAAACACCCTGTGCCAGCCTGGTCTATATTGATGAGTTGATTGTCGATCAGGACTTTCGAAATCGAAATATCGGTACAGAAATGCTTAGACGTATGAGTCAGATTGTCGATATGAATAAAACTCTGGTGGCATTGAAAGCTTTTCCTATTATCGATAAGGACTCAGAGCAACGCACACCTGAGCTAAAAAAGAAGCTTAAACATTTTTACAGTAAGCTTGGCTTTCATCATTCCGGTGAACATTACATGGTGAAAGATGCCAGAGACTGTCATGCACAGCGAACCAGGGCGTTAGCGGATGAGGGTGTTACATTGCGACTGGATTCCTGAAGTTCTGACTTGTCAATTTATGCTGGAGAGCTTCCAAGGATGAAGGCACCGACTACATGACGATCTTCAGCGACCAGGATATTGTAAGTTCGACAAAGTGCTCCGGTGTTCATCACTTCGACCGCATACCCCATCTTTGCGAAATGTCCGAGAATATGCACATCCGGAAAAATTTGTTTTTCACCGGTTCCTAATAAAATCACATCAGGTTTCAGCTCAAAAATACAATCGAGATGCTGCGGCTCTAACATCGGAAGCGAATTAACCGGCCACGGCTGAATAATCTGATCGGGTGTCAGCACTAAACTTTCAGTATAAACTCTTTCATTGACGGTAATTTGTCCCTGCTCATAAGCCTGGATGCTATACCTGTTGGAGATGATGCTTTCTGCTAATGCCATGTGTGCAGAATATAATATTTAATCCTCTATATCCAGTCCCCCTGTTATTTGTGTAATCGTCGTAAAAAAAGCTATATCATTTAACATTGTTAGTTTTTGCAGGCAGCAGTCTTTAAACCTAGAATCCGCAGTTGGACAGTATTCAGATTGGTTTTGCCCGTTTGCCTGGCGTAGCTAAAAAATAAGGTAATGGCTGCCCCCTTGCCGTATTTTTGTAGCATGGAAGTACTTATACTGCGAACACAGGGATGTGTAAGAGCAGTGTTTAGCATAGCCAGGCGAACGGGCAAGGCCGATATGGCTACTGTAGCGATTTTACCCATACGGTGAACTGCGGCGCAGTGATAATATCTATTTATTTTATGAGCTTACAGCTCATTAATAGCGGTCAACTGCGGAATCTAGGTTCAAAAGTATACAAGTCTTTTCATTGCTTGATGCGAAGCGTAAATTCTGCGTAATAAATGAACAAAACATTCTTTCCGTCACCCTGACGCTATGATAAGGTTGCCGGTCCATTATTTTAGCTTTTTGAGTAACTTCCTTGAACGACGATTTCCAACGTATAAAGCGCCTACCTCCCTATGTTTTTAATATTGTTAATGAATTAAAAGCAGCCGCACGAGCGAGGGGTGAGGATATCATTGATTTTGGTATGGGGAATCCTGATCAACCGACTCCACAACATATTGTCGACAAACTATGTGAAGCGGCTCAGCGTGGAGATACCCATAGATATTCCCTGTCGCGCGGTATCCCTCGTTTACGTCAGGCAGTTTGTGGCTGGTATAAACGTAAATACGATGTCGATCTGGATCCGGAATCAGAAGCCATAGTGACTATAGGTTCCAAAGAAGGTCTGGCTCATCTGGCCATGGCAACTGTGGGTCCGGGTGATGCTGTGCTGGTACCGAACCCTTCCTATCCCATTCATCCCTATGGTTTTGTGATAGCTGGTGCCGATATCCGGCATGTGCCGCTGACACCCGGTATCGATTTTTTCGGTGAGCTTGAAAATGCCATCAAAAACAGCTGGCCAAAGCCGAAAATGCTGGTGATAAGTTTCCCCGGTAACCCGACCACACAATGTGTAGAACTGGATTTTTTTGAAAAAGTGGTCGCCATAGCCAAAGAGCATCAAATCTGGGTAGTACATGATATCGCCTATGCTGAAATTACCTTCGATGGTTACATAGCTCCATCCATACTTCAGGTAGAAGGCGCGAAAGATATTGCGGTGGAATTTTATTCACTTTCCAAGACTTACAATATGCCCGGTTGGCGAGTGGGTTTTATGTGCGGAAACAAAACCCTGGTAGCAGCTTTGCAGCGAATAAAATCGTATATGGATTATGGTATGTTTACGCCAATTCAGGTTGCTGCAGTGACTGCACTGGAAGGAGATCAAAGTGTCGTTGATGATATTCGTGATATGTATAAAAAGCGTCGTGACACTTTATGCAGTGGATTGAGTTCCATAGGCTGGGATGTGCAAATACCAAAAGCTACCATGTTTGTGTGGGCTAAAATTCCACCACAATTCAGTCACCTGAGTTCACTGGAATTTTGTAAACTAATGTTACAGGAAGCGAAAGTAGCTGTATCGCCCGGCATAGGTTTTGGTGAATACGGTGATGATCATGTGCGTTTCAGTTTAATAGAAAATGAACATCGAACACGTCAGGCCATCCGCGGTATACGTGACATGTTCAGGAATGCTGCAGCCGCAGAGAAATAACTATTTATTTGAACTACTCGCTGAGTAGTTACTTTAAAATTTAAAGATAATAGAGGTAATACATTGAAACCGGTCAACATTGGGTTATTAGGATTAGGTACAGTAGGTGGTGGAACAGCTAGCGTTTTAGCCAGTAATGCAGCTGTAATTGCACGTAGAGCGGGTAGGCAAATTCAGGTTATTCATGCTGCAGCCCGTGGGTTAGGATCTGATAGACCTGAAGGAACCGAGAATGTCGATATCACTGAAGATGCTTTTGCCGTGGTTAATAATCCTGACGTTGATATTGTAGTTGAATTGATTGGTGGCGATTCTCCGGCCAGAGAACTGGTCATGCAGGCCATTGAAAATGGCAAGCACGTGGTCACAGCGAATAAAGCCCTAATTGCTAAATATGGTAATGAAATTTTTGCAGCTGCCCAGGCAAAAGGTGTGGTGGTTGCCTTTGAAGCTGCTGTTGCCGGTGGTATTCCAATTATAAAGGCTATTCGCGAAGGTTTAAGTGCCAATCGTATTCAATGGATCGCTGGCATCATCAATGGCACTGGTAATTTTATTCTGACCGAAATGCGCGACAAGGGTCGGGACTTTGCTGATGTTCTGGCAGAAGCTCAGGCTCTGGGTTATGCCGAAGCGGATCCAACATTTGATGTTGAAGGTATTGATGCTGCTCATAAATTATGTATCTTATCTTCCATCGCGTTTGGTGTGCCTTTACAGTTCGACAAAGTGTATACAGAAGGCATCAGTAAAATATCACAGGAAGATGTGACTTATGCTTCTGAGCTCGGTTACCGTATAAAACACCTTGGAATGACCAAATCGACTAAAAATGGCATAGAAATGCGTGTTCATCCTACTCTGATACCCGAAAAACGCCTGATTGCCAATGTCGATGGTGTGATGAATGCTGTATTGATTATGGCTGATAGACTGGGACCATCTCTGTATTATGGTGCCGGAGCCGGTGCTAATCCGACGGCTTCAGCTGTGGTGGCTGATATTGTCGATGTAACGCGTTCCTTAACCACCGATCCCGATAACCGTGTACCTCACCTGGCGTTTCAGCCGGATCAGATTAATGATACCAGGATTCTGGCTATGGAGGAGGTAGAAACTGCTTATTATCTACGACTGAATGCTGTTGATAAACCTGGTGTTATGGCTGATATCACTAGAATCATTGGTGAAAATAATATCTCTATAGAAGCTATTTTACAAAAGGAACCTGTTGAGGGCGAATCGACTGCGACTATTATCATGCTGACACAGCGTATTCGGGAGTCTCAGATGAATCAGGCTATTGAGGCGATAGAAAAACTGGAGAATATTAGCGGAAAGGTCACGCGAATTCGAGTGGAAAGCTTATCTTCTAAATAATTATAAAATCAATATTTTATTTCAATAAAAGGGGCTTAATTGCCCCTTTTTTTATATGTAGTTTCTGTTTAAATCGATTTTTTTGTTGTACTGGAAACGAGAGTTAAAGCTGCTATCAATTTCGCTGTTATAGAAAATGACCTGCAGTAACTATTGATCCAGAAAAGCCAGAATTTCAGTTTCTATATCTTTTTTATCGATAACACTTTTTTGTACGGTGTCTTTTTCAAACAAATTCTGAATAACAGCTGGGATTTTAATATCGGCTGTTTCAGCTATAGATTTTAAAGAGTCGATATCCTTGGTATCCACATTGCCGGTCAGGGCGTTATCAATTACCGGTGAAAACTTGGTCCATTCTGCAGTGGAATAGATAATGGATTTTAGTGGCTTTTTACGACAGTTCTGATGAGCCTGGAAACAGGTGGCCGTATGAGGGTCCATCAGGTAACCTTCATCGAAAGCCTGTTTAATCTGTTTTTTACCCTGCTCATCATTACAGAAATCAGCAACAAAGTGTTGTTGCAGTTGCTTTAGTTCTTCGTCGGTTAACTGATAACATTGCTGTTCTTTTAATAACTGCATCAATTCATGGGTGCGCTCGGTACCGAATAGATCAAATAAAATACGTTCTATGTTAGATGAAATGAGAATATCCATGGCAGGTGATGTGGTCGCAATCAATTCACGACCTGTTAAATCATAACGTCCTGTTGAAATCAGATCGGTCAGTACTTTATTACTGTTCGAGGCAACGATAATTTTTTCTACCGGTAGACCCATTTTCCAGGCGTAATAACCACCCAGTGCATTGCCGAAATTCCCGCAGGGAACATTCAGGTAAATTTTCTCACCGAGAGTGATGGCCTGTTGACGAACCAGCTCTAGATAAGAGTGGATATGATAAATTATCTGAAAAATAATGCGTCCAAAATTTACCGAATTAGCTGCAGACAGTTTAATATTTTTATCTTCAAGTTTATGGTTGAAAGATTTAGACGTTAACAGTTGTTTAAGGGCATTTTGCGCATCATCAAAAGAACCTTTGATACCGATAACTTTTAAATTGGCGGCGTTTTCAGTCACCATTTGCAATCTTTGAACATCTGAAGTGCCGCCATCAGGGTACAGGCAGACAACACGAACATTATCACGGTTTTTAAAAGTTTCCAGTGCGGCAGGACCGGTATCACCACTGGTGGCCGCCAGAATCAGGTATTGCTCATTACGCTGCTGTGCCAATGAAGATAATACGACACCAAAGGGTTGTAGAGCCATATCTTTAAAAGCCCTGGTCGGACCGTGATATAACTCGCTAACGTACAGATCATCTTTAACCTGCACTACAGGAACCGGATTGGTGGGGTCATCAAACAACTCGTACAAAGCGAGTGCCTGATCAATCACGCTATCTTCAATGTCCACTTCGAAAGCTTTCAAAACTGCGTGGGCCAGTTGCGGGTAACTGGAGTTAACATGAGATTGTAAAAACGTATTGTTGATGCTGGGCAGAGCCTGAGGACTGTACAGGCCACCGAATGATGCCATCGGATTGAGAATAGCTGCAGAGAAGGGGACTGATATTTTATGCTGGCCGTCATTGCCACGGGTTTCAATAAATAACATGGAATCCTGATAGTTTGAAGATAAATGGAGCATATTATAGCGGTTAACAAAAGCGATGAAAGCGTTGTTTAGATCTGATTAACTGACTGTTGGTCGTAATGTTGAATTTATTTTCACAAAAACAGTCAAATTTATGCACTTATTAAGCCTGATAACTTCTGTTAATGCTCAAACACGCGTAAAATCAGCCGGTTATTAAAGCAGCTGCTGAAAATGGATTTACAGAGTTCTGTTATCACTATTTGAGATATTCATGGTTACTGAAGTCAAAGTTAATTTACTAGATCTGGATCGCCCTTCGATGGAACAGTTTTTTCTGTCTATCGGGGAGAAGCCTTTTCGTGCGCGTCAGGTTATGCAATGGATACATCAACGTGGAGTGACTGATTTCGATTTAATGACTGACCTGGCTAAATCCCTGCGTGCCAGATTACATCAGAAAGCCGTGATTACTCTGCCAGAAGTGAGTGTCGATCAAAAATCAAAAGATGGTACTCGCAAGTGGCTGTTGCATATGGATGGTGTTGAGAATGCCGTTGAGTGTGTGTTGATCCCGGAAGATAAACGCATGACATTGTGTATTTCATCCCAGGTTGGTTGCACCTTAAACTGCTCATTCTGTTCGACCGGGAAACAGGGTTTTAATCGTAATTTAACCACCGCTGAAATTATAGGTCAGCTATATCTGGCTCATCATGCCCTGGTCAAAGATGGTTATGAAAATGGTATAACTAATGTTGTTATGATGGGTATGGGCGAACCGCTGTTGAATTTTAATGCAGTCATGTCAGCCCTTAACATTATGTGTGATGACTTTGCCTATTGTTTGAGCAAACGTCGTGTCACCATCAGTACCGCAGGTGTAGTGCCGGCGATGTTGAAACTAAGTGAGTTTACCGATGTAAGTCTGGCGGTTTCATTGCATGCACCCACTGATGAATTACGTGACCAACTGGTACCATTGAATACTAAATATCCCATCAAACAATTGTTGGAAGCCTGCAAGGCTTATCTGGAAGGTCATAATCGTCGGCGTATAACTTTTGAATATGTTATGCTCAAGGGTGTTAATGACAGTCTTGAACATGCCCGTGAACTGGTAGCAATTCTTAAAGATATTCCCAGTAAGCTAAATTTAATCCCTTTTAATCCCTATCCTCATGCGATTTACGAATGCTCCAGTGGCAATGCAATTCACCGGTTTAGAGAATACGTAGTGAATCACGGTATTGTGACTGTGACGCGTAAAACACGCGGTGAAGATATAGATGCTGCCTGTGGTCAACTGGTAGGAAGAGTCAATGACAAGAGTCGCAGAAGCGAGAAATACCAACTGAGTTTAAAAAGTTTAACAGGACAACTGAATGTATCGAATTAATTTACTTTCATTATTAATTCTAGCGCTATTTTTGCAGCTTAGCGGCTGTGTGACGGTGAATGAAGGCGGTGGAGGAGCAACAGATTTTGAAAAAGCCAGTAAAATTAATGTGCAGTTAGGTATTGGCTATTATAATCGTGGAAACCTGGAACTGGCGAATGAAAAACTACTGAAAGCGATTAGACAGGACCCCAAGTCGTCACAGGCTTATCATGCTTATGCGGTATTGCAAAATCGCTTTCTTGACCCAGAAAAAGCCGAATTTTATTTCAAAAAATCGATAGAGTTAAATCCCAGGAATTCGGAAGCACTAAATAATTATGGTGCATTTTTATGTTCAGCGAAAAGAATTCAGGAATCAGAAACAATGTTTTTAAGGGCGATAGATAATCAAGCCTACCGTTCACCCGAGGTAGCTTATACCAGTGCTGCCGTGTGTCTACTTAAAGAAGGGGATGTAGCTAAAAATCGGGAAAAAGCTATAGGTTATTTGAGGAGAGCACTGGCAATCGGTAGTAACTATCGACCTGCATTAATTAATATGGCAGCCATAACTTTAGAAGAAAATAATAATGAGTTGACCCGTCTTTATCTGGAACGTTTTAATATAACGGGTAATCCGACAGCGCGAAGTCTGTGGCTTTCAATTCAAAATGATCTTGCAATGGGTGACACCTCTAAAATAGGGTTGTTAACTGAACAATTAGAAAATGATTTTTCAGACTCTGAAGAATATAAACAGTGGTTGGCTTTAGATAAATGAATCAACAAGAATCTCAACCGGTTGAGTCTTCTCAGCCTAAACAGGGACCTGGTGACAAACTGCAAACCGCGAGGATTTCGAGAGGCATGACACTCGAAGAAGTTGCCAGCAAAATGCATTTATCTACTGGTATTTTAACTAGCCTGGAAGAAAATAATTTTGACGATATTACTGCCCCCATTTTTGTAAAGGGTTATCTCAGAGCGTATTCCCGTCTGGTCAATATTGATGAAAATGAAATTATCCAGCAGTATGCAACTTGTTATATGAATGGTGATCCACCGATAAATTCAACCAGTAATACCTCACCGGAAATTAACGCTAATGATAGTAAAATTAAATGGATAACCTATCTTATAGTTATAGGTTTGATAGCTTTATTATCTACCTGGTGGTGGAATCGATATCAACAGGCTCCAGAAATGGTCAGCCTCGAAAGTGGTAATGAATCTAAGTCTGAATCTTTAGTTTTTGAAGAATCTGCTAACGCGGTTGATCAGGTAACAAATGACATTGAAACGGACCAGGTAAATTCAACACAAAGTTCCCTGCAACTGGATATCACAGAAGTTGCAGAATCTATTGAGCTGCAACAAAATCAATTAGATGAATTGGCTACTGATAGTGCTGAAATGCAAATATCCGCAGAATCTGATACTAACTTGAACGAAACTGTTTCTGCAGGGCTCGAAACCACAACTCTGGAAGATAGTATCTCTATGGAGCCTGAAGCAGTTGTCGCAGAAGTATTAGAACCCGTTGTGCAAAATGATAAAGACCTTGTTATTACGGTCAATGCTGATACCTGGGCATCAATTAAAGACGCTGATGGCAATAAGCTGGTATATGACCTGTTGAAATCAGGTCAACAGATCACGGTGACGGGAAAGACTCCATTCAGAGCCTTCCTGGGGAATGGTTACGGCGTGAGCATGAAGTACAAAGGTAAAGATATTGATCTTAGTCGAGTTATCAAATCGGATAATACCGCCAGGATAAATATAGGGCAGTAACATGGCACAACAGATTAAAGTCATACGCGGTATGCACGACATACTGCCGGTAGATATGGACGCCTGGTATCAGGTTGAGGATAGCTGGAGGACACTCGCTGAAGCTTATGGTTATCGTCAAATTCGCACGCCCATTATGGAAAAAACGGCATTATTTAAACGCTCCATTGGTGAAGTAACCGATATTGTCGAAAAAGAAATGTACAGTTTCGATGACCTGGGCGGTGATAACCTGAGCTTGCGCCCCGAAGGTACAGCCAGTGTTGTTCGTGCCGGAATAGAGAATGGATTACTGGTTAATCAACAGCAAAGACTCTGGTACAGTGGACCGATGTTCCGTCGAGAGCGTCCGCAAAAAGGTCGTTACCGACAGTTTTATCAACTGGGTGCTGAAACGTTTGGTATGCCCGGTGCAGATATCGAAGCTGAGCTTATATTCATGGCTTCACGTTTCTGGAAACTATTGGGTCTGGGCAATATCGAACTCCAGTTGAATACTCTGGGAACTGCTGAAACACGCCTAAAGTACAAGGATCTACTGGTGTCTTACTTACGTGGTCATATGGATGAACTGGATGGAGATAGTCTGCGTCGCCTTGAGTCCAATCCCTTACGAATACTAGATAGCAAGAATCCCGATATGCAGGGTTTAATCGAAGCAGCTCCCCAATTAAGAGATCATCTTGATCAGCAATCATCCGATCATTTTGCTGAATTACTGGAAATCCTGGATTTTAATGCAGTTGCTTACCATATTAATCCACGACTGGTTCGGGGGCTTGATTATTACAGTCACACTGTATTTGAATTTGTCACTACTTCTCTGGGAGCACAGGGAACAGTGTGTGCCGGTGGCCGCTATGACAGTCTGGTTGAACAACTAGGCGGAAAACCATCACATGCTGCAGGATTCGCGATGGGCATAGAGCGCCTGGTGCTGATGTTACAGGACCAGCAAAAGGTTACTACTCAGACTGAGACAGATATTTATTTTGTGATGGCGGGAGCTAATAGCAGCATGCATGGTCAAAAACTGGCAGAAATGTTACGAAATGAATTACCCGGGATTCAGCTGGTTGCGCATTCTGGTGGTGGAAGTTTCAAGAGCCAGATGAAAAAAGCAGATAAATCAGGAGCCTCTATAGCGCTTATCCTGGGGGAAACTGAAATACAGAATTCGACCGTCAATATTAAATTTTTGCGCCAGGACCTGCAACAGCTGGAGATTGAACAGTCTCAACTGGTCGAACAGATTAAAACATTATTAAAAACCAAAGTATAAATTAAAAAACTGGAATGAGAACATGAATGATTTTGTAACAGATGACGAACAGGTAGAACGCATTAAAAAGTGGTGGTCAGACAATGGCA
The DNA here is from genome assembly GCA_937894085.1 of uncultured Gammaproteobacteria bacterium. Classification (GTDB taxonomy): domain Bacteria; phylum Pseudomonadota; class Gammaproteobacteria; genus JACNJF01. Next base: position 13,020 of record CALCSG010000510.1, read on the forward strand.
GTTCAGTCATTGCAGGCCTGGTTATTGGAATAGGTGGACTGTATGGATGGCGTTACTGGGTAGACTATAAAGCAAATGTGGCTGCCGAGGCATCGGCTCATTTTTCCAGCATGGTCAGTTATGTCGAAAGTAATAAAAATGATGAAGCTATAGATGAAGCTTATAAAATTTTAGATAATTACTCTTCTACAGCTTATGCCGAACTGGCCCATTTTTCTCTTGCCAGGATTTATGTTGAAAGCAGAGAGTATGACAAAGCAGAACAGCAATTGCAGGCAGTTATTGATGCTAAAGTAGATATACCTCTTGAAATGCTGGCGCGTAAAAGACTGGCATCAGTGTTACTGCAACAGAGTAAACTGGATCAATCATTGACAGTTCTTGATGTGAAATTTCCAAAACAATTTGCAGCGGCTTTTGACGAACTTAAAGGTGATATTTTTGTAGCTCAGGGTAATACTGATAGCGCTCGAGAAGCCTACCAACGTGCGCGTCTGGCACAACCTGCTGCAGCTAATCCTCAATTTTTACAACAAAAGATGGATGACTTAGGTTTATCCGGGGTCAACAGCTAGTTTATGAAATTTTATCGACTGTTATTTATTGTCTCGATATTTTTTGTAGCAGCCTGTTCTACACCTGATAATAGTGAGCCTCCAGCACCACTGACTGACATACAGAGTCCTCAATATGTAAAACTGCTGTGGAGCCAGGACTCAGGAAAAGGAGCTGTAAATAAATATATTGATATGCAGCCTTTTATTCTTGGCAATAAAATCTATACCATCGATACGGAGGGTACTATTTCTCGTTTCGATTCTTCTTCAGGTCAGGTTGACTGGTTCCTGGAGAGCGGACTTTCTGCAATTAACGGGCTTACTGGTGATCAGTCCAGCCTTGTCGCTACTTCGCGTAATGGTGAAGTGACCCTGTTAGATTATAATGATAAATCCATTAAGCAACGCTGGAAACAGCAGCTTAAAAGCGAAATAAGAACCAAAGCAGTGCTGCATGGAAAGCAGGTTTTTGTACGCACTGTCGATGGCAAAGTAACTGCTCTTGATGCCGGCAACGGAGAGATACAATGGGCTGTTTCACGCAGAGTGCCGGCCTTATCACTAACCGGCAGTAGCTACCCGCTGGTTACCGATGAGCTGGTTATCAGTGGTTTTGATAATGGCAAGTTAGTCGCCTTTAATCGTGATAATGGTTCCACAGTCTGGGAAAATACTGTGAGTACTCCGAAAGGGCGAACAGAAATTGAACGTCTGGTCGATCTTGATGGGCAGTTTGTTCAGCGAGACAGCATTATTTATATCAGCTCTTTCCATGGTGACCTGGTCGCTCTAACGCTGAATGGTGGGCAGGTTCTATGGTCACGTAAGTTTTCCAGTTTTCAGGCGATGGATGCTGATGAAGAGGCGCTTTATTTAACCGATGACAAAAGTCATGTCTGGTCGATTGACCGTCGTACTGGAAGTGCTTTCTGGAAGCAGGATATTTTCAATGCACGTAAACTGACTGCACCACGTGTAATAGGTGACAAAATTGTTGTGGCTGATCTGGAAGGATTCATTCATTTGCTGGCCAAGTCTGATGGCCGTGTTCTGGCACGCATTCAACCTTCCGATGTGCGTTATATCGCTCAACCGGATATTATTGATACTAAAATAGTTTTACTCGACATAAGCGGTCAAATAGCGGTGGTAACTCAGGATAAAACATTGCCGTCTCCCCATTTTTCTAATATTAAATTCAGACAATAAAAATTAATTGAGCATGATACCGGTCATAGCACTTATTGGGCGACCCAATGTAGGTAAATCCACTCTGTTTAATGCTCTCACGCGCACACGTGATGCTATTGTGGCAGATATACCCGGGCTGACTCGTGATCGTCAATATGGCATCGGCAAGGTAGGGCACAAGAAATTTATTGTGGTGGACACCGGTGGCCTCAGTGGCCAACAGCAGGATCTGGATGACTTAATGGCGCGGCAAACCTTACTGGCATTAAAGGAAGCGGATATCATATTATTCATGGTCGATGCGCGTTCCGGTATCAATAGTGGCGATGAAGTGATTGCCTCCATGGTACGTAAGGCTGGAAAACAGACTACTGTCGTATTAAATAAAATTGACGGGGTTAATCCGGATCATGCAGAAGGTGATTTTTATGCTCTGGGTTTTCCTGATATGGCACTGGTAGCAGCCTCTCAGCGTAGAGGGATCAATTCTCTGATCGAACAGGTTATGCAGGATTACCCCGATGAAGTCGAATCGGATGAAGAACCTGAAGGACCTTCGATTGCCATCATAGGGCGTCCTAATGTTGGAAAATCAACCCTGATAAACCGTCTTGTCGGTGAAGAACGCGTGGTTGCATTCGATCAACCCGGCACTACAAGGGATTCTATCCCCGTGCCATTTGAACGCCATGGAAAGAACTATACCCTGATTGATACAGCAGGCGTTCGACGTCGTGGTAAAGTTCACGAAACTATCGAAAAATTCAGCGTCATCAAAACCCTGGACGCTATTGAAAAGGCCAATGTGGTCGTTGTAGTAGTAGATGCACGTGATGGTATTACAGATCAGGATTTAACCTTGCTGGGTTATGTGTTAAACAGCGGCCGTTCTCTGGTACTGGCAATCAATAAATGGGATGGCCTGGAACCAGAGCAGCGCGAATATAACAAAACCGAATTACACCGGCGCCTGTCCTTTGTCGATTTTGCCAACCAGCATTTCATTTCTGCCTTGCATGGGACAGGTGTTGGTGATTTGATGAAATCCATCGATCAGGCTTATGCTTCTGCTTTCAGGCAATTTAATACTAGAGAATTAACCGATCTGCTGGAAGAAGCAGTGTTTAAACATAATACTCCGATTCATAACAGTCGCAGAGCAAAACTACGTTATGCTCATCAGGGGGGTAAAAACCCACCCATTATCATTATTCATGGCAGCAAGACTGACTCTCTACCCGAATCTTATAAACGTTACCTGATGAGTTTCTATATTAAAAAACTCAAACTGATGGGAACACCTATACGTGTTGAGTTTAAAGTTGGTGAAAATCCGTTTGCCGGTAAACGCAATAAACTCACCAAACACCAGGTAGGAAAGAAACAGCGCATGATGAAGTTTGTGAAGAAGAAAAAGTGATCAAGCTTTAAAACCTTATTATTTCCTTAGATGGGCATGTGAGCGTGAAAAATATCTCTCGCAAAGGCGCAGAGAACGCAAAGATATCCAGGATTGCTTTATTAAGCCTGAATTTATTTAACTTTCCTTACTTTGCGTTCTCCGCGACTCGGCGAGAAATCATAATCTTTAACCTTGTGAAAGTCCGGTTTAAGTATCAATGTATAGCTTAAACATCTATCCAACGACGTACCAGATTATTAAAAGTAGCACTTATTTTACGGGTTGCTTCGGATTCGGGTAACTCTTTGTAAAGCATTTCACGAGCCTGATTTAATTCATATAGCATCTCGCGTTTAGAGGGATCTCTTACCGTACTTTGCGCCCAGGTGACTGCCGCATAACGCACACCACTGGTGACCGGTGCCACATAATGACGACTATGCGATGGATATATAACCGCAGAACCTGCCGCCAGTTTGATACTTCTTTCACCATAGGTATCTTTTATAACCAGTTCACCTCCCTCATAATCTTCGGGATTTGACAAAAATATGGTGGTTGATACATCGGTACGATAAATATCTCCCTGACCCATTATCGGATCATCCACATGCTCTCCATATTCCATGCCCGGTTCATAACGGGCATAGAAGGGAGCCGCAACACGTTTTGGCCAGGCAGTTGCTTTATATTTCGGATGACGAACCAGATTACTCATGACCAGTTCATTAAGCTCCTTAAAGTGAGCAGACTGGGGGTTCATTTCCTGATTTATTTTTACACTTTTGGCAATCATTCCAGCAGAAAGCTTGCCATCGACAAAAGGTGAATCATCTAAAAGCTGTTTGATTCTAGTCAGATTTTGTGCGGATATAAGATGATCGATAGAGGCTAACATAGGTATAATGACTCATTTTTACAGGAAAAACGTATGATACTTAATATCAGTATTGAAGACCAAAATTATCCTATCGAAGTACCCGAAGAAATTTTGACTGAAGGATCAGAGTTTTTTAAAAAAGTTGATGCTGATATGGATAAAGGCTGGCAGATGAGCAGGAGTTGGGTAGATAATCCTGATGTTGAGCAACGTTGTCAGGTTGTGGCGGATAAAATACTGGGAGCTTTTGAACACGAAAATAAAAAGTTACTGGTTTTAATGTCGGCGTATATCCTGTCAAAATTACCGGGCGTTAAAACTGTTTACGTAAGTACAAATGGTGAAATGCAGGAAACTTCTTTCGAAAACTAGAGCAGGGGAGTCAGTTGAAAAGAATTATTCCAGCTCTATTTTTTGTCGTAACTTTAAAGGCGGTTGCAGTACCGACTGCCTGTTGGGAAATAGAAAATTCTGCCGAACGTCTGGCCTGTTTTGATGAAATAACGAAAAAGTACGAAGATACTCTACCAGACGATATCAAGATTGACTGGAATCGTAAAAATACAGTAAAACCTGACGCAGATTTTTCATTATTAAATGAGCGTTGGGAACTGGAGCAGGACCTGATTCAATATGCTTTTCGTCCCTATAAACCGGTATATTTTTTCCCGGTTTTCTATAACTCAAGTCTTAATGAGTTACCACATACACCCAATCCCAGAACAACTGTAACCGACCCGCTAAACCTGGATTACCTCGAAGCCAAACTTCAATTGAGTTTTAAAACGAAGTTAGCCAATGATATTCTGGGTTCGAATGGTGATGTATGGTTTGGCTATACACAATCTTCCCGTTGGCAGGTTTATAATACTGCCGAGTCCAGGCCATTTCGTGAAACCAATCACGAACCTGAATTTATGTTTGTGTGGCGCACAGATTATACCCTTGGCAGTTTTACCGGTCGATTAATAAGCATGAGCCTGACTCATCAGTCTAATGGTAAGAATGAACCAGCCTCCCGTAGCTGGAACAGAGCTATTCTTACTATTGGTTTTGATCGACCTGACTGGGTGGTGCAACTACGACCCTGGTGGCGAATACCTGAGACTTCGGATGAAGAAGATGAAAATCCGGATATCCTGGATTTTATCGGCAGGGGAGAGTTACTGGTAGTTCATCGAAAAAAAAATTCTCATCAGATATCTACCCGATTCAGGCATACATTTAAATCGGGTAAAGAATCCCGAGGTTCACTAAATCTGGACTGGTCATATCCCTGTTTCGACCGGTTACGTTGTTACGCACAAATATTTCACGGCTATGGAGAAAGTTTAATCGACTATAACCATAAAACGACTTCTATTGGACTGGGCGTGGCATTAGTGGAATGGTTTTAATGGATGTTTTTTTCTGGTTAAATTTAAGCCAGAAGACGGTTTTAAAAATCATTTCACAGCAATGCACACGAATAACTGTAACCAGTTATTGAATGAATAATTTTTAGTTTTTGTGTGTTGTTGAAGTCCTTCCAAAAATCCTCTAATTCATAAACTTGAACCTGAAAAATTAATAGAAAGGGTAAAAACAGGTTAGGCAAATTTATACTAACCCGGGTATAGCTTTTTAGATTCGCTGTGCAGAAAACCGCCATTTACATTATAATTTTTCTGGTATTCGCCTCCCAGGTGAATATAAAAACAAATCCAGCCATCAGGCTAATTCTAATAATTACTAAAAAGGATCAATATAATAATGAATAATCATATAAAACTAATGATTTCTGCTTCACTGGCACTGGCGATGACAGCTTGTGGAACAGACAATGAGGAAAGAGTTACTTCTGTCAATGAACTGAGTAGAGCGGAGAAAGAAGCACTCACCCTGGATATGGCGGAAATGGACAAACCCTATGTGACGGCTCTCTTTTACAGCAACATGACTGCAAATCAGCAACTTTACGAAGATGCTAAAACGAATCTATCACTGTTCGAAAGTAGCTGGAATGCTTTCAAAACAAGTTATATGGATACTTTTGAGGTAAGTCGCTGGAACGATTACTACCCGGGTGTAGACAGTGATATTTCAACAGCATCTTCGCACTACGATACGATTACAGCTTTTCCTGCCAGTCTTGTCGTTGCTCATGAAGCTCTGGAAGATGTACGTGAAGTGCATGGTCATATGCGCAGTGATGTCGGGTTAAGCTACCTGATGGACACTGTCACAACGACACACCATAAAATGGAGGCAGTTTCCGGCGCTTATGCTGCTTATAGTGCAGATCCAGATATCGAGGTATTAAAGTCAGCGCTTGCCAACAGTCTACCCGATTTTGTAGCAGGTGTTGTTGAACTGGCAAGTACTTATGGCGACGGGAGTCTCACCAAAAGCCTGTACAATCTGAGTGATGAAAAATCATCAACTCTCAGTAGCAATATTTCCAGTACCGATCCCACTGCTCCAGGGTTACTACAAATTGTTAATAACCTGACGGCAGCCCTGGCAGATAATAATGATGCGAATGTAATAACCCTTGCAAGCAAGGTAAAAGGCAAGTTTGTGCAGATATTTCTTAGCTTTGGCGACTTTGTCACTCCCTTTGAAAGTGACTTTATTGCTTTGCTAAAGGCGACAATTCCAGCGCTTTACTGCACCGGTAACCCATCTGATGCTGCGACGACCTGCGCTGATAATAGTAGTAATACACTTCAGGGAACGACTGATTATGTAAGTGCCTATTCGCAGGCTATGAATTCTCTGAAGGCTCATTATCCGGCTCCTGCCAACGTTACAACCTTGCTAGGATGGGTGTCAGACTTAAATGATGCTGATGGTTACCTTAGTGATGTTACCGCTGTTCTTGGTTCTGCCACGGATTTAAGCTCCGCAAAAGACGATGGTGCTCATGACAGTATGGAAGGCGTTAGAAGTTCTCTGTATCACTTACTTGCTACCTATGAAGGTAATGTGTCGGTTATGACGCGAATGGATGAATACCATAAAGTGTTTGAACAAATGCTCGCTTATACTTTAGATAACTCATTATCAGCGGATGAAATTAATCATATAACAGTTTTAATGCCCTCACTGGAAAGTACTTTCAGTAACCTGCTGAGTGTGACTGGTAGTATTGATAGTGCTGCTTGGGGAGTGTCCGCAGTTGACCTGTCAGCCATGCTGGACAATCAACAGAGCAATATTACCGATTTAAAAAATGCACTTGCTGCTTTCGATGAGACTAGCAATGACAATAGCCCTGCTATACTGGCAAATGTCACAGCGCTGAAAAGCCGCTATGTTCCGTTCTTTAAAGCGTTTGGTAGCTTTTAGATTTAAACAACGCCCCCCCCGCTCAGAAACCTGGAGCGGGATTTTTTGTTGATATTTAAAAACCATAGATTACAAAACCTCCTGAATTCGTATAATAAGTGCATAACCTCTGAATGTGGCTAGACATACACCC
>CALCSG010000511.1 GCA_937894085.1 uncultured Gammaproteobacteria bacterium
ATACCGCTTTTACAAAGCGCACAAAGCGTGCAGGTCGTTGATCGGCAATTGCGTTAGCTGGATCACCCAGATCATTCACCGAACCTATTCCAGTTGCTGCTGTACAATCTGTCAGAAAACATCCGTTAAAACTATTGTCGCCAAAATCATAAACAGATTTAATATGTATCGCTCCAATGCTTTCATCAACCCAAACAGAATCTAATGTTTTAGCCGCTTTTATCAACGGCCTTGGACGCGACTGCAGGGCAACGATTTCGGTAATCACCGTGTTCTGTTCGGCACTCACGATAACCTTTTCAGAATCATTTCCCATGTCATACAACCAGATACTATAAATCGGTGAGGCTTCCACAGCACCTGCATCAGAAATATAGGGTTCTATACAGGGTCTTTTGACATCATTTATGTTTAGTTCACAGGTACTCTTACTTACCAGAATCCGGTTAGTGCCATCCCATAAAGGATAAGCGGCACTGTAACGGCCGGCGAGTGACAGTTCATTCGCAGAACTGACTTTATTAATAGTGGCAGAAGATTGTGCCTGCCCACTCATCCCGGCCATGGAAAAGACGGGTTGTTCATTATTAACAAAATCATCAATATTGATGATGACAATATTGCCACCTCCAAAGGTACCGGTATAAGGTCGGGTCAATACCATTATTCTGCCATCTTGCATTTCTTCAGCCTGAGTAAACTGAATTATGGCGTCATTGGTTTGCGCATTATTGCTACCTGTAGCATGACTGTGTACACCATATAGATGCTGTAATTCAGTACCATCCGGGTTGATTTTATACAAATGCATGGCATTGTTACCAGCCGCATTGTCCCAATGCGTGAATAAAACTTCACCTGCAAAACTATTCGTTAAAACTGTCGGATCCAGATCATGGCTTTGATTAAATGAAATTTGGTGCAATTCACCACCATCATCATTCATCACATGCAATATCATCGCCGCCGTATCTTCATCTTCATCCAGTGCCTTGAAACGTGGCTTACCTTCATTGGTCAGCATTTCACCGGACTGTCGCTGCCTGTTAGAACTGAAGATAATTTTTCCATCCGGGAGATAAGCCGGGCCCAGATCATCGCCTTCTTCCGCCTTAAATCCATCACATACCACTGATGTTCGTACTTCATCAATGATACATCTCAGCTTTTGCTGCTCAAGGTTGTACTCATAAATATTCCAGGTAGGCGTTATATCGTCATCAGGATCTTCATCAAACAAACGTAAGGAAAAGAGTAGTTTTGTACCGTCGTAAGATGGCTTAAGGTCTTTTACATCTCCCAGCCCTTCTGTAACCACCCTCGTTATATTTTTTTCAATGGCAGTCACCGTAGAGTTACTTCGTAAATACACATCGCCACCCTGTGCAAAAAACAGAGGCTCTCGAAGATCAGACTGAATTTCATCACCATCTTCATCTAACGGAACGGGGCGTTTAACAAATGCTATAGGCGCTTCCAGCACCCCGGGATCTGCTCCGGTTATTGTCGAACTGCTACCACTATCTGTACAGGAAACCAGTACAGAAAAAGGCAGTAATAAGAACGATAACTTAATTGTGTTAAAAGTATTTGCTAAAACCATTAGATAAATTATTAAGTGAGAGTAGATTTAATTACCATTGCGCTCATTGTAGATAACTAGCTACTATTTTAAACCTGCCAATCATCAATAAACTGACAGAGCGCTTAATTCTTCAGTTCAACGGTAAACATTCACCGCAGCTTCACGCTAGAATAGTTAAAAACCGTGCAAGGATAACAAAATTAACATTTATGCCATTAGCTAATTTCATTTATGTGATCTATTTCCTGAACCTAAATCTTTTTCGTGTTAGCTGGCTGTGCTAGTTTAAAAAGCACTTTTTTTAGCTGATCCTTTGTGTGCAACAGAGTTCACAAAAACACAGCAACCGTTTAATTAATTACTGCCATCTTTATTGCTGGCTTAGATAAAAGGCACCAAAATATATGTTCAAAATACCTGTTCTAGCCCTTTCGGCGGCGTTAATTATGTTAACTGGCCAGAGCGTTTATGCTGACGCTGAACAACGACGTCAGGCTAAACGTATTCATGACCGTCTGACTGGCACCCCTCCCAGTGAAGTGATTCTAAGCGAAATGGAAACACGACTAATAGATGACCCCACTGGAAAATCTGCAGCAGAAAAGGCTCTCGAAGACCCGGCCTTTTATAATGTTACCTTAAAGAATTTCGCAGCACCCTGGACCAATGAAGAACAAACTGTTTTCACGCCACTCAACGATTACACGGCCACCGTCATCGGCATGATTCGTGATGATATCGATTTCCGTGAAGTTTTAAGTGGGGACATTATTTACACCGGTAACAATTCTCCAGACTATAACAATTCTAATAATGCACACTATGAGGCGTTGGAAAATCTCGGTCCTGAAATCGCCAATCTGGCTGATGACAATGTTCTGACTCAAAAAATACAGAGTGAGGTTACTCTGCTGGACACTACAGCTACTGCCGGTGTCATGACAACACGCGCTGCTGCCAGGGCTTTTTTCTATAAAGGCACCAATCGCGCCATGTTTCGATTCACCCTGATGAACCACCTGTGCACCGATCTTGAACCGTTAAAAGACAACTCCCGCATTCCTGACCGCGTCCATCGTGACGTAACACGCAGCCCCGGTGGAGATAGTCGAATTTACCTCAACAGTTGCGTCGGCTGCCATGCCGGTATGGATGGTTTCATGGGCGCCTACGCCAATTACGAACTCGAATTTGATGAAGTTGACGATGTCGTTACCGAAAATACGGCACATCTTATATACACACCTGGAACCGTACAGGGTAAATTCCTAATCAATGAAAACAACTTTAAACCCGGTCACGAGACGATTGATGATAGCTGGATCAATTACTGGAGAAACGGCCAGAATGCATTACTGGGCTGGTCAAACGGTTACCCGGGGCTAACTTTAGATGAAAAAGGTCATGCCATTGGAAATGGTGCCAAATCTATGGGCAGGGAACTGGCTAACAGTGAAGCGTTTGCCCAGTGCCAGGTAAAAAAGGTATTTAAAAACGTATGCCTTCGTGAGCCGGGCAATACGGCAGACCGCACAGAGGCAAACAAAATCGTCACTGATTTCAAAGCAGGAAACTATAAAATGAAACAGGTATTTCGTGATGTTGCAGCCTATTGCAAGGGGAACTAAGCATGACTAATTCATTTCGAATTTCGTTGTTAAATTCATTCAATAAAAGCGCCATATTAAAAGCCGGCTTTATTCTATCTTTTCCTGCATTTCTGATTGCCTGCGATGGCCCTTCAACGGTCGCAAATCCATTTCAGAGTAGCGGAGAAGCAGTCAATGACAGTCCTCCAGCAGCTACTGAAGATGTGCGTTCATTTGAAGTCAATGTATGGAGCAGCCTGAAAGCCGATAACCGTTGCGGACAATGCCACTTTGAAGGTGAAGCAGGACAGGCACCTGCATTCGCGGATTCATCTGATGTTAATATTGCTTATTCTCATGCCGTTCCATTAGTTAACCTGCAGGATCCGGCCAGTTCATTACTGGTGACCAAGCTTGAATCAGGTCATAACTGCTGGGAACAGTTTGACAGTGTCTGCGCTGATAGCGTGGAAAGCATGATCAGTAACTGGGCAGGAGTCCCCGACGATACAACAACTGCTCGTGCAATTACCCTGACTGCGCCTGCAATTAAAAACCCTGGGGACAGTAAAACGTATCCTGCATCAGCTTCCGAGAATTCGCCCAATGGTTTTGCAGATACTGTACACCCGCTATTGGAACAACACTGTATAGCCTGTCACTACGAGGAAGCCGTTGCTCAGCAACAATCTCCTTTCTTCGCAAATCCGGATGTTGATTCCGCCTACGAATCAGCCAAACCCAAAATCAATATAGATCTGCCATTAAATTCACGCCTGGTGTCGCGTTTACTGGATGGTCACAACTGCTGGTCTGATTGCGGAATTTATGACCCTGTTAGCGGAGTTACTACCGGTGATGCAGGAGAAATGCTAGATGAAATCGAGAAATTCGCAAATGCCATACAGCCAGATATAATCGATCCATTACTGGTAACCAGTAAAGCCTTAGTGTTATTAAGCGATGGCATCATTGCCTCCGGCGGTAATCGTCATGAATCCAACCAGATTGCTATCTGGGAATTTAAAGTGGGCACTGGTTCTACCGCTTTCGATACCAGTGGCATTGAACCGGCGATGAACTTGAGCCTGGATGGCGATTACGAATGGTTAGGCGCTTATGGTCTGGACTTTTCCGGTGGTAAAGCCTGGGCAGACACACAATCCAGTAAAAAGCTGCATGATTTCATCAAATCATCGGGTGAATATTCTATCGAGGCATGGGTTATTCCGGCGAATGTCACCCAGGAAGATGCCAATATCATCAGCCTGGATGCCGGATCAACAATCAAAAATTTTGCGCTGACCCAATTCATGTATAACTATAATTTTCACAATCGAACCGCTCTATCCGACACCAATGGCGAGCCATTTCTGTCTACTGAAGATGCTGGTGAAATTTTGCAATCCAGTTTACAGCATGTAGTTGCCACCTATGATCCTATCGAAGGTCGCAAGATTTACGTGAATGGTGAACTTATGGTTGGATTTCAATCTGGTATAGCCGACCCTGTCACTGAACCCACTTCAATCAGTAGCTGGGACGACACATTTGCTTTTGTACTGGGTAACAGTTCCGCAAGTAGCAACCCATGGTCAGGTAAAGTGCGTATGGCTGCCGTGCATAACCGTGAATTAACTTCTGAACAGATAAAGCAAAACTTTAAAGTCGGTGTTGGTCAAAAATACTTCCTGCTATTCTCCATTGCAGAACAAACAGGTATCGACGACAGTTATATTCGATTTGAAGTCTCCCAGTTTGACAGCTTTAGCTACCTGTTTAATCAGCCGACCTTTATCAATCTTGATCCTGACTGGGTTCCCGGTGGCTTTAATATTCAGAAAATGCGACTAGGCATCAACGGTAAGCAGGCTGTTGCCGGTCAGTCTTTCGCCTATATGAATGCAACCATTGATGGCAGCTACACTGCCGCCGAAGGGCAGGAGCTATCATCTCATGGAGCCGTCATAGCGCTGGAAAAAGGTGCCGACAGTGATGAATTTTTCCTCACCTTTGAAGTGCTTGCCAATGAAAGCAATGAGTTTATCGATCCTGACCCGACCATTCCTGCCGATCCGCAAGATGCTGATCCAGTTTCTGACATAGGTGTCAGGACTTTTGATGAAATCAATGCCACCATTGCAAAAATTACCGGCATTCCGGTGACCAACGAAGCTGTCAATACACTGTTTCTGCAATATAAACAGCAGTTGCCAACCATTGAAAATATCGATGCATTTCTGTCATCTCACCAGATGGCAATAGCCCAGCTGGCGTTAACATCCTGCAGTGAAAGAGTGGATGCTGACAGGGCTTTACCGGTCAATGACAGCGGTCGCGTTATGTTTAGCAGTGTGAATTTTAACGATACCGCAAGCGCTGCATTTGATACTGTAACCGAGAGAGCTAATGTTATTGACCCTGTACTAAATGCTGTACTTTCAATCGATCTGGACTCTCAACCTGTACACAGCGATATTTCAGACTTATTGGGTTCAACTTCTGTACAGCAGTTAACGGGGGAAAATAACGATCCATTAGTGGATCCGGATAATGAATTTACCGATGACACTTACCAGAGTTTAATCACAAAAATGAATACGATTAATACTTCAGCCAGAACCGTACAAATAGTTAAAGCTGTTTGTGCTGCAGCCGTCGGCAGTGCCGCAATGCTGATTCAATAGGAAATGACTATGATCCGCAAAATTAAACCCACACAACAGGCATTACCTGTTGACGCACCGCTTTATCACACTGATCATGCACGCCCTGTTACCCGGCGCGATTTTATTCGCCAGGGATTCCTGGGGGGTACAGCAACAATGATAAGTGGTGGAGTTTTCAGCCTGTTTGCTAATCCCAACACCGCACATGCCGCTCTATCAGAGGATGTACAATTACTGGCCAGGGATATTGGCTGTACATTTGGTGTAGAAGGAGGAAAAGTCCCCTTTATCTGTTTTGACCTGGCCGGTGGCGCTAATCTGGCAGGTTCAAACGTACTGGTAGGTGGAGCAGGCGGTCAAAATGACGGCACCATTTCCACCGCCGGATACAGTAAAATGGGTATACCGGGTGATATGGTTCCCGGACTCGATTCGACTAACTTTACTTTATTAAACCCCAGCACTAACAATGATTTCGTCAACGATGACCTGGGGTTACAGTTCCACGCAGATAGCGCTATGTTAATGGGCATACTGGAAAGAGCTGGAGCTTCTGTAGGTAATATTGATGGTTGCGTTATTCCGGCCCGTTCAGATAATGATACCGGTAATAACCCTCATAACCCTTTATATGGCATCGCCATGGCAGGCGGCAAAGGATCAGTGGTTGATTTAATTGGCTCCAGAAGCTCTGATTCAGGTGGAAACTCAATGGCTCCAGCTGACATGATTAACCCGGAAGTCCGCCCGACTAAAGTTGACCGTCCCAGTGATGTGACCGGTATGGTAGATGTTGGTGAACTGACCGCCATTTTAAGTGATCCGGCCGATGTCACCGCTGTGATGGAGTCTATGGCACGGATTACTCATAAAAAACTTAAGCTCGGCACTGTCAATACCGGATTAACTAAAGATGAAGTGGTTAAAGACCTGGTACGTTGCGGTTATCTGAAAGCAGCTGATCTGGCCGACCGTTTCGCCGGTGTGCCGGTCGACCCGACTGAAGATCTGGACATACTTTCCATATTTTCAGCCAATGAACTCGAAAACGACGGTGAATTCCGCAAAACAGCCTCTGTGATGAAGATGGTCATGAACGGCTATTCTGCCGGTGGTTGTATAACCATGGGTGGCTACGATTACCATACCGGTGATCGCAGAACCGGTGAAAACCGTGATTTACGTGCTGGACGTTGCATTGGTGCCTGCCTGAATTACGCTGCAAAGCTGGGCAAACCATTGATGATTTATGTCTATAGTGATGGCTCTGTTGCCAGTAATGGTATGCGTGACGATTCAGCCGATGTTAACGGCGTGCTGGGTGGACGCGGAAAAGGTCAATGGACTGGTGACAACTCTTCAACTGCCTGCTCCTATATGCTGGTTTATAACCCCATCGCCAAACCCAATTTACTCATCCCGGGTCGACAGATTGGACGTTTTGGTGCTGATGCCTCAGTAATAACATCTTCTAGCCCGGCAGCAAATAATGTAAACCTGCTGGTAAATACTGTATTGCTGAATTACATGGCACTCAATGGTGAAATAGATCAATTTGAAACTGTCTTCCAGAATCACGGCCTGGGGTCTGCTTTCAATTTATATGCCGCTTTCGATGCAGTTTTATAGGTGATTGATTTTTCCTTTGTGATGCAATGGAGAACTTTAAATAAACCGTTAAGCCTGACTGCTTTACTGGCCATTAGCGTTTGTGGTTCAACCCA
Organism: uncultured Gammaproteobacteria bacterium; assembly: GCA_937894085.1. Taxonomy (GTDB): domain Bacteria; phylum Pseudomonadota; class Gammaproteobacteria; genus JACNJF01. The sequence goes on from CALCSG010000511.1 coordinate 7,568, forward strand.
TGCTGACTGGTTTAAACAGTCACAGGACATCATGGGTACCCGTGTGGCTGTTGAGTTATGGAGTAATAACCCGGAACTGGAAAATTCCTGCGCTAACCAGGTTTTCACAGAAATGCAGCGCATTGATGCATTGATGAGTCCGTATAAATCCACCAGTGAAGTGGCCAACATTAATCAACATGCTGCACAAAAAGCTGTCAACGTTAGTGCTGAGTTAATCAGCTTAATCCGCCAATCGATGTATTTTTCAGAAAAATCTAACGGGGCTTTTGATATTACTTTTGCATCGATTGGTTTCCAGTATGATTATCGACAGCACAAACAACCCGATGCTGAAACTATTCAACACGACCTGAAAACCATTAATTATCACAACCTGATTGTTGAAAATAACAGCGTGCAGTTTGCCATGCCCGGCATGTCAATCGACCTGGGTGGTATCGCGAAAGGCTATGCGGTAGATAAGGCGATTAAAATATTACAGCAATGCGGGATTCAGCAGGCACTGGTAAGTGCCGGTGGAGACAGTCGAATATTGGGTGATAAGCAGGGTAAACCCTGGATGATAGGTATACAACATCCTCGTAAAAAACAGGCCATAGCACTTACAATTCCTTTAACAGATACGGCTATTTCAACTTCAGGCGATTATGAGAGATATTTTGTATCCAACAAAAAACGAATTCATCATATAATCAACCCCGCAACAGGTAGGTCTGCAAATCAATCCTGGAGTGCAACCGTGATAGGGCCGGATGCAACAACAACCGATGCATTATCGACCACTGTTTTTATACTAGGCGCTAAAGAAGGATTGAAATTGATTAACTCGCTCGACAACATAGATGCAATCATCATCGATTCACAAGGTATAGTTCATTATTCGTCTGGATTAGAAAATCCAGAAAATAATTACGGAAATAATCCATGAAAAATGTGAAAAAAACCATCCCCCTGATTTTAGTTTTGTTAATGGGTTTCATGTTACCTGTTTATGCACAGGATGCTGAACCCATCACAGAGCTGCAACAGAATATACAGAACCTGAAACAGGATGTTCTAAAATTAAATAGAAATTTATTTATTCTTGAAGAAGACTTATTGTTTCCTTCAAACACACAATTCAGTGTTTTTCTGTCAATGGATTCGGGTAAACTATTCTCACTGGACGCTGTGCAGCTCAAGATAGATGATAAAGTCATCGCAAATCACCTTTACACCGAACGTGAAATCGAAGCCTTAAAAAGAGGCGGCGTACAGCGCCTTTACCTGGGCAACCTGGCGTCTGGTAAACATGAAATTATCGCCATATTTACCGGGAAAGGTCCGCAAAATCGCGACTACCGAAGAGGCGAAACCATTCAGGTTGAAAAAGGCAGTGACCCTCAGTTTATTGAGTTACAGATCATTGATAACCCGACCAAAGAGCAACCTGAATTTATAACCAAAATTTGGGAATAAACAGGTCAACGATAGATAAATAACCACTTGTATTAAATGTATTTCTCCCACAGGCAAATTATCAAATTCTCTGCAATATCATTATTGCTGTGTCTTTGTGCGCCTGTATCAGCCAGTGGAGAAAGGCATGAACAGAAAGTGACAGACCTCGCTTATGGCACATCTCTGTATTATTTATTTCAGGATCAAAAACTCAGGGCCATAACGGAACTGGGTGTTGCCAAACAAAGGCAAACACTTAAAAATCAACCAGATGATGCAGAGCTTTTATTAGGGGGCCTGTATTTTGAATATGGTTTGCCAGAAGACTCTGAGCAAATATTAACCCGCTTACTGAATGAAAAGACCGATGCTGCAACCACAAACAGAGTCTGGTTTAATCTGGCAAGGGTTCAATACGAAAAAAATAATTATAAACAGGCTGAAGAATTGCTTGCTCGTATAAGCGAACAACTTCCCGCATCACGTGAAGCGCAGAAAAACTATATGTTAAGCAATGTTTATATCAATAATCAACAATTCGATCAAGCCGCTAAAATGACTTCGCTGATTCGTCCAGAGTCAAACTGGTCAGCCTTTTCACAGTACAACCTGGGAGTTGCACTAACAAATACTGAACAGTTGCTGCAGGGTCAGTTATGGTTAACAAAACTAATCTCAAGGCAAACTGAAGAAGCAGAATTACACTCATTACAGGATGCAGCCAGACTGCTATTAGGGTTGAATGCACTACGAAAAAACCTACCCGATGAAAGTATCAAATACCTCAGTAATATACAGGCTGACGGTGCTTTCACTAACAGGGCATTGCTTGCCACTGGCTGGGCATGGAGCAAGTTATCAAATCCTCGAAAAGCTTTAACTTACTGGTTGACGCTAGCCGAAAGGGAACAGCATGATGGCGCGACTTTAGAAGCCTACCTGGCCATTGCCAATGCTTATGAACAATTAGATAACAAACCTCTGGCAATCCAGCATTACGAACTGGCTTTGCTAAAATTTGATGCGTCGCTCAATAAACTGGATGAAGCGGTTGAAAGCATTGTTAACATGGAATTGGTCAACACACTTTACAGTGAAAATATTAATAAGCCCGGAATACAAAATACAATTGCAGAAAGCCTTCCCGAATATATTGCAACACCCTACTTGCATCAAGTATTCGCCAGTAAAGATTTTCAGCAAACACTGTTAAATTATAAGGAGTTAATTGAAATTCATAACGCTTTAATCAGCTGGAAAAGCAACCTGCCTACACTGCAACTCATGCTGCTAGAACGCATCAATTCATTTGAAAACAAACGCCAACTGATTGCACAAACCAGCGATTTTACACAGCTGAAAAATTTACAACAACAACGCGATTTACTGGCTCTGAAAGTCCGCAGAATAAAGCAAAATTCTGATTATTATGCACTCGCCAATGAAGATGAAATCGATTATCTGGAACAACTGGAAGACTTAAAAGTTGTTTTCGAAAAATTACAGAATCAACACGACTTAACTGAAGAAAAAGAAAAATTTCGTATCATGTCAGGCTTGCTGCAGTGGAATATCAGTACTGATTACCCACGTCGTTACTGGAGTTTACAGCACCAGCTTCAACTACTCGACCGTGCATTAAAGCAATCTACAAAATCTGCTGCTTCATTACAACAGGCTTCGAAAATTAATGTTGTGAAATTAAATGATTTCAAACAACGCATAAGTGGACAGGGCAGTGAAATAGAACGCATGGAAATTAATGCCTCCCAGTTAATAGAACAACAGGAACAACTCATTAATTTGCAGGCTCTTGAGGCGCTGGAAAAGCGGCAACAACATGTTGCACAGTTAAAACTGAGTGCACGTTATTCACTGACCCGACTGTATGATGAATTATCGAAGTTAAGGAGTGCTCAATGAAAGCACAACTAGCCTTAACTCTAATCAGTATCGCTGTATTACAGTCGTGCACGCAATCGGCCAGTTCGTTAAAACCGACAATTGCTGACATTCCTGACAGAACCATTGAAAACATTCAGCCACAGGTTAATTTCGAATCCAAAGACTATCAGGCAATTAAAAGCTACCGTGAATTAGTGGCAATCACACCGCAAGGTGGTGAATACGGTAAGGAAACTCAACGACTGGCAGACCTCGAACTTGAAGCCAGTATGGATAACAGGCTATCAGATAACTCGGCACTGGAAAAACAGGGGGAGAAGGAAGCTCAACTGGCAATTGAACGCTATCAACAATACCTGGAAACTTATCCTGACCGGCCCGATAATGATTTAATAATGTATCAGTTATCACGCGCTTATGCTATCGAGTCGAATCCTGAAAAGTCTCAGCAATACATGCAACAACTGGTCAACCAGTTTCCTAATTCACGTTACATGGATGAAGTACAGTTTCGTCTTGGTGAGAATTATTTCGTTGAAGGATCATATGCTAAAGCCGAAAAAGCGTATGGTGTTGTTGTCGATAAATACCCCGACTCATTGTATTACGAAAAATCGTTATACAAATATGGCTGGACTAAATTCAAACAGAACAACTATAAACAGGCCATCGACAGTTACGTCAAGTTACTCGATATGAAACAGTCGATTATCGATGAATATAAACTGGCGGAAACTCTGGCTCGCGCCGAAAAAGAACTGATTGAAGATGTACTACGTGTCACCAGCCTGAGTTTTTCCTACCTACCAGAAAAACAACCAGTCAGCCACTATTTTAATCGCGCAGGAAAGCGTTCCTATGAACCTCTTTTGTATCGAAAATTAGCTGAACTATACCTGGGTCAGGAACGCATAACCGATGCCACTGATGTTTATCTTTCATTTGGTGACAATTATCCATTTTCCAGATATACACCAGAATTTCATCAACTGGCTATAGATATCTTTAAAAAATCCGGATATGTTTCGCTATTATTACCAGAAAAACAGGCTTACGTAGATAAATACAATAAAGGGAGTGCTTTCTGGGACCAGCAAACCGCACAAACACAGGCCAGATTACAACCTGTCCTGACGGCTCATATGTTTGATATAGCTACACATTATCACGCGACCGCTCGTGCCAGTAAAAAAGCCGACGACTATAAAAATACTGCGAGCTGGTATCAGCGTTACCTCGATTCATTTCCACAGGATGCTAAAGCCGCGGAAATCAATTTTTTACTGGCCGAATCGCGTTTCGATGCGAGACAATATAAACAGGCTATTACAGAATACGAAAAAACTGCCTACCAGTACCCGCCTCATAAAAACAGTGCAGAAGCCGGTTATGCGGCGCTGATAGCCTATAACAAATTGTTTAGCGAAAGCGACAAAATACAAAAACCGTTAATTAATGATCAGCTTATACAAAGTTCTCTCAGATTCAGCGATCAATTTCCGGCAGATAAACGCATGCCCGGCGTGTTATTAAAAACGGCTGAACAGTTTTTTGATTTAAAAAAATTCTCACTGGCGAAAACAACTGCCGAACGGCTGGTAAACCAGCCACAAATCAAACCTGAAATGCATCACAATGCATGGATATTAATTGCTCATTCAAACTTTGAACTAAGTGATTTTGCTGCCGCTGAAAAAGCTTATTTAGAGGTTTTGGCAGGGTTACCAAAAAATCCTGCAAAGCCTGATAAAATTACAGCGGATAAGACCAGGAAAACCATCCAGGAACAACTGGCTCTATCAATTTACAAACAGGGTGAGGCAGAACGGCAGCTAGGTAATCATCAACAGGCTGCTTCTCATTTTCTACGGGTTGGCACCACGGTAGCAAATTCATCGAACAGAATCATTGCCGATTATGATGCTGCCACTGAATACATGGCACTCAAGCAATGGCCCACCGCAATAATTCTGCTTGAAACTTTCCGTAAATCATATCCTAAACAGAAAAAGTGGGAAAAAGGTATCAGCGAAAAGCTTGTACTGGCCTATAACGATTCCGGTCAACACGCAAAAGCAGCTGCCGAAATGATCAACCTGATGAAGCTGACACCCAAAAATAAGCAGCAGGACTTATTATGGCAGGCTGCTGAACTTTATAATCAGGCTGGCGACCAGCAACAGACCATTGCAACCTATAAAGCCTACATTAAAAGTTATCCGCAGCCGATTTCCCGCAGTATCGAACTGCGTTATAAGATTGCTCAATACTATGCGGACAGAAAAGACATTAAAAATCGCTATTTCTGGCTCAATGAAATTGTAAAAGCCGATGCCAAAGGGAAAAAACAACGTACAGACCGTACCCGTTATCTTGCTGCTATAGCCAGCCTCGAATTAATTACTCCGCTGCATAAAAAATACAGCAGTGCAAAATTGACGACACCGTTAAAGAAAAGCCTGAAAGTCAAAAAGAACCTGATGAAACAATCCATCGACGCTTATAGCAAAGCCGCAAAATTTCAGGTTGAAGAGGTCACTACTGCAGCAACCTATAATATTGCGGAGATTTATCGCGAATTTGCCAGTGCCTTACTGAAATCAGAACGCCCAAAAAAACTCAACCAGGAAGCACTGGAAGAATATAATTATTTGCTCGAAGATCAGGCTTACCCGTTTGAAGAAAAAGCAATTGCTATCCATGTATCAAACCTGTCACGAATTCCAAAAGGAAGCTTTGATGATTCGATCAAAAACAGCTTAAAGGCATTGAGTAAAATGATGCCATTCCGTTATGCTAAAACCGAGATGACAGATAGCCATGCCGAATAATCATATATTTAAAAACCTCATTATTGTCGTAATAAGCAGTGGATTATTTGCCTGCCAGTCAGGCCCCCAGCCACAGGCTACAGCGCCACCCGAGCCTCAGATTGAAACAAAAATAGAACCTGCGGCTCAACAACAGGTTGCTGTAGAAGATCTGCTGTATCAGCAAGCTATTCAGTCCACCCGGGATGGGGATATTGATAAAGCCATACAGCAATTTACAAAGGTTATTCAAAAAGACCCGTCTACCAAACAGGCCTATACCAATCTGGGATTACTGTATATTCACAAAAAGCAGAATGAAGAGGCGAAAGCAGCGTTTTTAAATGCCATCAAGCAGGATAAAAACGATGCTATCGCTTATAATCACCTGGCGGTTTTACAACGTCAGCAGGGTGAATTTAAGCTCGCTCTTTTTAACTATTACAAAGCCATAAATGCTAAACCCGATTATGCAAATGCACATTTAAATCTGGGTATATTATTAGATATTTATTTGCAGGACTTACCCAAGGCACTTGAGCAATATGAAATCTATCAGAAGCTTACCGACCATAAAAACGAATCGGTAGAGAAATGGATACTCGATATGAAGCGTAGAATCGAGACCGACAGCGGAAATTCAAAATGATGCTTAATCGTATTAACTATTTATTATCGTTTATGTTGTTGTTATCCAGTCACCTTTCATTCGCTCAACAACGACTTGAAATGGAAGGAACCGCCATTATCGGTAATAAGGAATTACCCAAAGTGCTGTATATCGTGCCGTGGAAAGTAGCCGAAGACATAACACTTAGCACGCCACCTTTTAGCAGTGTGCTGGATGAACCTTTCCAGCCGGTTCACCGAGAAACATTTAACCGTCAGATTAAATACTACAATGATTTATATTCTGTACCAGAAACTAAAACCCTAAACTAACCGACATCATGAACTATAAAACCATTAACCCAATCCACGGAGTGATTTCCCATGCTTGATACCGTAATTCGATTTTTTCAGTCCGGCGGTCCTTTCATGTACCCCATTCTACTGGTACTGGCCATCGGTCTGACAATTACCATAGAACGATATATCTATCTGACTGCTGCGAAAAGACAAAACCGTAAGATTCTGGCTCAAATTATGCCTATGCTGCAAAAAGGTGAAATGAATAGTGTTATTCAATTAACCAAAGATTCAAAGGCCACAGTGAGCAAGATTCTGACCCAGGGGTTGAATAATTTTAAATCTGCCAGGCGCCGTGATGACATCGAAGCATCAATGGAAGAAAGTATCATGGAAGCAATTCCAAGACTGGAAAAACGCACACACTATCTGGCTATGTTTGCCAATATTTCAACATTACTTGGGCTGCTCGGTACAATTATTGGTTTGATTAAAGCATTCACCGCTGTCGCTCAGGTCGATCCTTCAATGAAAGCTGAAATTTTGTCTACCAGTATTTCTGTCGCTATGAACACCACCGCTTTCGGTTTGATAGTAGCTATCCCTTTACTTATTTTTTATACCCTGCTACAGACTAAAACGACAGAAATTATCGACAGCCTGGAAATGGCAACCGTTAGATTTGTTAATCAACTGTCAAAATTCAAAAATATAGGACAGCAAGGCAATGTCCAGTAGAACACGCATCCGGCGTAAACACCCGGCAGTAGAGCTCAACATTACTGCCTTTATGAACCTGATGGTGGTTCTGGTACCTTTTTTATTGATGACGGCAGTATTTACCCATATAACAATTCTGGATTTGAACCTTCCGAAACCCGGAAGCCAGAACAACCAGAATAAAAAAGATGCTCCGTTTGAGTTACGCGTCACTATTCGCAAAGACGCGCTCATTCTGTCGGACAATAAAGGCGGTTTAATCAAGAAAATTGCACGTCTGGAAAGTGGACACAATTACGGCTTGCTAAAACAGGTTTTAAAACAGGTTAAAGCACGTTTTCCGGATAAAACCAATATGACGATTTTATCTGAACAGCAAACCCACTATGACGATTTAATTCAGGTGATGGATAGTGCCCGATCATTCCAGACCCTGTATGAAGGAGAAATAGTTCAGGCTGAATTATTCCCGGATATTTCTATTGGCGATGCAGCCGTTAAAAATAACTAATACTAAGAGTTCTTATTGATGAAACTATCTCGACGCGCGAAACGCATGCAACAGCATCATGCCCGTAAAAATGACCGCAATGCGTCATTAAATATGGTTTCATTAATGGATATTTTTACTATCCTGGTTTTTTTCCTGTTAGTCAACGCCAGCAATTCCGAAGTGTTGCCGACCCCAAAAAATATAACTTTACCTGCTGCGAACTCTGAAAAACTACCTGCAAGGAATCTTGTCATTGCGGTCAATAACAATACCATCAGCCTGCAGGGAATACCTGTCGTCAGTGTTACTTCAGCTTTAAACAATGAATCTAAAACTATTAAACCGTTATTTGATTCCCTTAAAAAGCTAGCTCTCAGCAGCAAAAATATAACCGATAAAAAAGGGGTCACTATAATGGGTGATAAAGATATCCCTTATGTATTACTGAAAAAAATAATGTTGACCTGTGCCGGTGCTGAATATACCAATCTGTCATTTGCTGTTAATCAAAAATCTGGGAAAACCGAAGGTTAATATGATAACTACGGAACCAAATCTACCCTGGGTTGAAGGTAAGGAAGACCGCCTTTTTAACCGTCTTGTTATTGCCTTTATTGTTATCTTTTTGATCATAGGCATAGTTTTAAACAACCTGTCGGTTCCTGAAATTGAACAAAAGAAACTGGTTGATGTGGCACCACGACTGGCCAAACTGATACTTGAGAAAAAGAAAATTCCACCACCTCCACCATTAAAGAAGGTGATTCAAAAGGAAATCCCCAAGAAAAAAGAAGTAAAAAAACCTGAACCCAAAAAACAGGAGAAGCCTAAACCCGCGCCAAAACCGGATAGCAGGGAGGCCGCTAAAAAGACTGCGCAACAATCCGGTTTAATCGCCCTGAGTGATGAACTTGCTGATCTTAGAGAGAGTTTTGATTTTTCAGATATCGCCGATACACCTCAACTTAAAACAGGCAAACAGGCTGAAACGGTTGTTTCTACCAGCGATTTATTAACAGCTTCTGCCTCTACCGGTAGTGGTGGTATAAAATCAAATACGCTTGAGCGTAAAATCAGTACCAGTGAACTTGCTCAGCGTAAAACTTCTGCCGTTAATAGTAATATTCAATCAAATGAAAAAATTGTGGCTAAAGTTACCCAGCAAAAAACCCGTAATGCCACCCGTAGCCAGGAAGAAATTGAACGTGTTTTTCAAAAAAACAAGGGTGCTATCTTCAGTATTTATAATCGCGAATTGCGCAAAGATCCGTCTTTACAGGGTAAGGTGGTCATTGAATTAACTATTGCAGCGAATGGCTCGGTCACCAGTTGCAACATTGTTTCCAGTGAACTGGGACATAAGAAACTGGAAAAAAGGCTGATCTCAAAAATCAAAAAATTTAAGTTTGCCGATAAAAATGTTCCTGTTATAACGGTAACTTACCCAATTGATTTTCTTCCTTCTTAAGAATCATAACAAGATTTGAGATAAACACAGGTTTGTATTTTTAATTTAGATAAAACAATAAAATACTAAATTCAACAACTGCTAATCTAGACTGGGTTCCCATAGATAAGTGGTTTGGGAAAGGACTGGCAGAGTAATGCTACTCCAGTTTTCATGGTTTCACCAAAGATCCTCTGGTGTTTGCCTTGCACAGGGCATAAACCAGAATGAATAATTTCTTTTCTGGTCAATTGAAATCAAAAGACAATAACCCATTTATTCAAACTACAAATATACATCTAACCCTGTGCAAGTTGTATGATTTTCTTTTTCATATTGCTCTTAGTCAGCTACACTGATAGGCGGACAAGTGAACTACAGAAAATGATCGGAGTAAGCGGGAAAAGACTATGATTGATCTAATTGAAAAATTGAAGGTAATTGCTGTAAAGGCCCGGCAGTCAGACGGGTTAATTATCGAAGCGGCAATAGATCGCATCAAGGAACTCGAAGCTAAACTTGCTGACTACGAGGAAGACATAACGGACTGGCAATTTACCGTTGAAACACAAATGGGCCATAGGAAAGATGATAAGTGATCCTCCAGAAATTCAACTAACTCCGAAATTATTTTAACTTCTGGCAAAATGATATCGGTAATCTCAATTTTATACTGACACAATGGGGCTGATGACGCTTTTATCTTTAAGCTAAACCTTTTCATAGAAAGATAGATATTCAAACTAATTTACCGGCAGATCAGCAGCAATGCATCATCAGCTTAAAAAAGCAGTAGATGCTTCAGTAGACTCTTAAACTTAGCGTATAATACAAAATTTTCCGGGTTCTTCTGTTGATACATCCTCAATCCATCAGCTGGTTTTCACCATCACAAATCTTAAAGCGTCAGATAGACCCGTCTATACTGTCCTGGCTGGAAGATGAAGGCTCTTTAACGAAACGTCTGAAAAACCATTGCCCGCAACAGTTTTCAGTTGAAGTGCTAGCTGAAGAATGGGTAAAACCCGATCAGTCGGAAGCCCAGTTACTGGAAATTCCTATGGCGCAAAAAGTCCTGTTACGCCAGGTTCATTTAAAGTGTGCCGATCAACTCTGTGTGTATGCCAGATCCGTAATTCCACTTTCCACATTACAGGGAAAACACCAGAGGTTACAACATCTGGGCAATAAACCGCTGGGTGAATACCTGTTTGCTAACACAACTCTGAAACGGAGTAAGATAGAATGGAGCAAATTAACCAGTGGTATTTCATTATTTTCAACTGCAATGGCTAACCAGACCGATTCAGAACAGGCCATCTGGGGGCGACGCTCCCTTTTTCATATCGATGCAAAATCACTACTGGTGAGTGAATTTTTTTTACCCGTTTTAAACAAGCATAATGACACAGAAAAATAATAAAGTTGGCTTTGTCAGTCTCGGCTGCCCCAAGGCAACGGTAGACTCCGAACAGATTATTACCCAGTTGCGAGCTGAAGGTTACGACATCGTACCGGACTATGATCAGGCTGATCTGGTCATTATTAATACCTGCGGTTTCATCGATTCTGCTGTGGAAGAGTCCATGCAAACCATCGACGAAGCACTGCATGAAAATGGCAAAGTAATCGTCACCGGTTGCCTTGGAGCCCGATCTGAAATGATCTCTGAAAGCTTCCCCAACTTATTAGCGGTGACCGGTCCACATGCCACTGCCGAAGTAATGCAGGCCGTGCATAAACACTTGCCGGCAAGACACGACCCTTTTATGGATCTGGTACCTGCTCAGGGCATAAAGTTAACGCCGCGACATTATGCTTATCTGAAAATATCCGAAGGCTGTAATCACCGCTGTACTTTTTGTATCATTCCATCATTTCGAGGCGATCTGGTAAGCCGCCCCATCGATGAAGTTATGCAGGAAGCACAAAACCTGGTAAATGCAGGCGTGAAAGAGCTACTGGTTATTTCGCAGGATACCAGTGCGTATGGTGTCGATCAGAAATACGCTACCCACTTCTGGAATGGACAGCCTTTACAAACCCGTTTTGTCGACCTGGCACGTGCACTTGGGCAATTTGGTATCTGGGTTCGTTTACATTATGTTTACCCTTATCCACACGTTGATAATGTCATCCCGTTAATGGCTAAAGGCTTAATACTGCCTTATCTGGATATTCCCTTTCAACATGCCAGCCCAAAAATTTTGAAAGCCATGAAACGCCCAGGTAGTCAGGAAAAAGTACTGGAACGCATTAAAAGCTGGCGTGAAATCTGTCCAGAACTTGTTATCCGCAGTACTTTTATTGTGGGCTTTCCGGGCGAAACTGAGGAAGACTTTGAATTACTGCTGAATTTTCTAACTCAGGCTCAACTCGATCGTGTCGGCTGTTTTATGTATTCACCGGTAGCAGATGCAGCCGCCAATGAATTACCCGATCAGATTGATGAAGAAATCAAAAAGGATCGTTATGAACGCTTTATGCTGCATCAACAGCTGATCAGTACTAACCGTCTCAGTCAGCGCATTGGACAAACCCTGCAGGTACTTATTGAAGCGCATTATGATGAAGGCTGGACGGGGCGAAGTTATGCAGATGCACCGGAAATCGATGGATTAGTTTATATCCAGACGGATCAAAAATTACAACCAGGTGAGTTGGTCCAGGTAACTGTGCTAAACAGTGATGAATATGACCTTTTTGCGGAGTTAAAGAATCAATGAGTGTATTAGCCGTAGTCGTTAATGATCAACTTACCCTGCAGTTTGATCGATCAAAAGCATTACCGGAAAACCAGCAACAGTACCTCGATAAACTGGACATAAAGTTTGCACAGGGCATCGAATTACAGGGTGAAAAAATAAATAACCCGGATATTCAGCAAAAAGCCAAATATATGTCGTTAAGCCTGATGGAAGGCATTATGTATCAGGAAGATGATAAAGCAGCCGTTAGCATGGCCTGGCTAGCCACGAGACTACCGGATTTAAAGCAGGTAAAGGCTATAGTTGATGAAAACGGTACGCAGTTTGATTTAATTTTTGACCGTGAATACCAGCCCCACCAGGTGGTAGATTTTAAAGGATTAAATTAACTCGCATTAAAAATTAGGCCTATTAATATAAGAAAAATCAACTATTTATATTTTATTTCAACAAGTTTAGTAAAACTCTACTAAATATATCTCCCGAATTCAACTCATAAGTGCAACTTAACCTAGCTGCACTGTTAAGGAA
>CALCSG010000512.1 GCA_937894085.1 uncultured Gammaproteobacteria bacterium
TTTAGCCGATTTTTCATTTGATTTTAAGAACTTATGTTTTTTCGTTCAGGCACTAGTTAAGGAGCACTGATGATGACAACTGATAATTCTGATCAACCCCTACCGCTGTGTTTTATCCTTATGCCGTTTGGAGTCAAACCGGCTCATGGTGGACGCAATATAGATTTCAACTCGGTTTATCACAACATTATTGCACCTGCCGTGACTGCTGCCGGCATGGAGCCTCTGCGCGCCGACGAAGAAAAGCATGGTGGAATTATCCACAAAGCGATGTATGAACGGCTGATTCTGTGTGATTATGCAGTGGCCGATTTAACCACGGCTAACGCCAATGTATTTTATGAATTAGGCGTGCGTCACGCGGTTCGTCCATCGTCGACGGCTCTAATGTTTGCTGAAGGTTTCGGTTCATTACCATTCGATGTAAATGGTCTGCGTGCCTTACCTTATCAACTTGGAGCAGATGGAAAACCCGCTCAGATAGAATCCGACATAAAAGCTCTGACCGCTAACCTGCTGGATTGTAGAGACTCGACTAAAAGTGCTCAAACTGATAGCCCCATCTACCAGTTATTGCAGGATTTCCCCGATATTCAGCGCCTGAAGACCGATGTATTTCGCGACCAGGCCCGTTATTCTGAAAAAATTAAGGCAGAACTGGCAAAAGCCAGAGATCTGGCTAAACAGGATATTCAGGCTGCCCAGGCTGCTGTCGATGTGGTCTTTGCAGAAGTGGAAAATCTTATTGCGGATGAACCCGGAGTGATGATTGATTTACTGCTTTCCTACCGGGCGGTTGAAGGCTGGGAAAACATGACCCGGCTGGTTGAGAGTTTACCTCGAGTGCTGGCGGATACCGTACTGGTTCAGGAACAGTATGCGATGGCATTAAATCGTAGCAAGCGGGGAGAGGAAGCTGAGAGGGTGCTGAAAGCATTGATCGATAAACATGGCCCCTCCAGTGAAAGCTATGGAATTCTCGGTCGGGTTTATAAAGATCGCTGGCAATTATCAAAACAGCAGGGAAGTACCATACTGGCTGATGGACTGTTAAAACAGGCTATAGATGCATACCTTAAAGGGTTTGAAACTGACTGGCGTGATGCTTATCCCGGCATCAATGCATTAAACCTGATGGAACAGACTGATCCCCCCGACCCGCGCAGATTACAACTCAGTAGCGTGGTTCGCTTTGCCGTGGAACGGAGAATAGAGTCGGGACAGCCGGATTACTGGGACTATGCTACCTTACTCGAATTAGCCATACTATCGACTGATAAATCATCGGCAGCCGACCCGCTTGCTAAGGCACTGGCTGCCTTACGCGAACCCTGGGAAGCCGAAACAACTATGCAAAACCTGAGCCTTATTCGCGACTTACGTCAGGGCAGGGGTGAGGATGTGAGCTGGGAAAATGAAATTATTAGTGTACTTCAGTCGGCCATATCCGGAAGCAAATAAATTTCTTCTGAACTGATAGAAAGTACGACTGAACATATGAATGTATCCAGGGTAATGAACTTACGTCCTGCCGAGCTCTGGCAAGCTAAACGTTACCGAAGAGGTTGAATAATGAACCAGACTGATCCGCTAACTCTCGCCTTAACCGGGCAAATGCCTTTTATCCTGATCGCAGCGGCAATTTTGGCATTACCTGTATCATTCATACTGCTCTGGCTTTATCGGCGCGCTGTGATTAAATCGATGCTTCGATCATCTGCTGAAGGGATGCAACTGAAGCCAGGGTCGACAGACTTAAATAAACAGGCTACCCGGCTAAAAGTAAAAATTGTAGAAGCCAGACAGGCGGCACCCTGCGCATCAACATGTGCAGACTTTTTAAGTAAACTTCAGTTTTACTGTTGGAAAAATGCGCTAATTTATGCAAAAGCCGGCACTGCATTTACCTCGGTTATGACCGCAGCAGTATTGCTGTCGGGGACGTCTGATTTTTTTCTCATCCGCACTATACTGGTTTTCTGGGTTTATGCCTGGCCAATTGTGCTTACCCTGAACCTGCTTGCTGCCACTGCCCGCAAACAGTTAGTGTTTACCAGTGGCGGTTATTTTGCGGTATTTATTGTGTTGATAGTGCTGGCTCAGTTAACAGGCAATGATAGCTCGTCTTCTCAGATAATTCAGTTGTGGGCTATTACTAATCTACCGCCAACTGTTTTAATTCTGGCATTTCTGGCACGTCCTGTTCGTGCTGTTGGGCCTATGGTTCTATCGTTTATGATTATTGCTCTAACCGGTTCAGTCATCGCGATGCTAGTGGTAGGCAGTAGCGATGAAGCCATGCGTATTATATCGGCTGCAGCTTTTGATTTAGGCTTGCAGGCATCTGGCACCTTTATGTTAATTCTGATAATGGGCTTTATGCTCTTTGCGATAATTGGCTGGCTGGTGGTGCGTCTTATTCGTAAAGGTTATCAGTCAGGTAAGCTGACTGATCAGTCGATGACAGTGGATGCGATGTGGATCCTGTTTGCCGTAGTGCAGTCAACTGGACTGGTGTTTGAAGGTGCGGGCTGGATACTGAGCGGAGTTTTTGCATTTATTGCCTACAAGATAGTCATCAAACATGGATTTAAAGTGCTCAGTCTTAAAACTGAAGCGCAAAATACCCGGCTTTTACTACTTCGTGTTTTCTCCCTGGGTAAACGAAGTGAGCAACTGTTTAATGCCATCACCAAACACTGGCGTTCTGTGGGCAGTGTACAGCTTATTTCTGGTCCTGATCTGGCCACCACCACAGTAGAGCCGCATGAATTCATAGATTTTCTGAGCGGTAAACTGTCTCGCCAGTTTATAGCCAGTCAGCAACAACTCGATCAGCGATTATCCGGGCTGGATACACCTCAGGATTTTGATGGCCGATACCGGGTTAATGATTTTTTCTGTTTCGATAACACCTGGGAAGCGGTGTTGTCACAACTGGTTAGCTCAACCAACGCCGTTGTTATGGATTTACGCGGTTTCTCTTCCAGTCAATCAGGCTGTATTCGTGAACTTTATGAATTAGTGAATGTGGCACCACTACATCGTGTAGTACTTGTGGTCGATAACACGACCGATTTAGCATTCCTTCGACAGCTGTTACAGCAAAGCTGGCAAAATATACATCGGGAATCACCGAATTTTAAAACGGATAATGCAGAAATTCTATTGTTTACACTATCCGATTTAGCAGCCGCTACCTTAGCAAATTTATTAAGCTGGTTAAGCCGGGCGGCAACCACAAAATAAGTCATAGTTAATGGGAATCATGTACTTCAAAAAAGCAGTTAGAACCAGTACTTTAAGCAGACTTTTCTATTGCCTGTAAAATATCCGCAACTATGTCATCCGGGTTTTCCAGACCCACCGATATCCGTACAAGCCCATCACTGATACCATGCTGCAGACGTTCTTCAGGTGAATAAGTAATGTGCGTCATACTGGCAGGGTGCTGAACCAGCGTTTCTGCATCACCGAGGCTGACTGCGCGTAAAGCTAACTCCACATTGTCCATAAATCTTATACCAGCTTCATAACCACCCTTTAATTCAAAAGCTATCATGCCTCCGAAATCCAGCATTTGTCGCTTCGCTAATTCGTGCTGTGCATGTGATGTTAACCCGGGGTAATAAACTTCAGAAACCAGTGGATGCTGTTCGATAATTTTAGCCAGCTTATAAGCTGAACTGGAATGTCGATTCATGCGTATTTCCAGAGTTTTTAAACCACGAGTTACCAGGTAGGCATCAAAGGGTGAGATCACCGCACCAGTCATATCTTTCACGCCATACAGCAGGATATGTTGGATATCCTCCTGAGGGCCGATGATTGCACCGGCTATTACATCGCCATGACCACAAAGATATTTAGTCATGGAATGAACGACATAGTCGGCTCCAAACTCAAAGGGTCTTTGCAAATATGGTGTGCAGTAAGTGTTATCAACGATTACCTTTGCCCCGGCCTGATGTGCCAGCATGCAAACTAACTCAATATCAATTATTCGCATATTGGGGTTAGCCGGTGTTTCAAAGAATACAAAACGAGTTTTAGCGGTTAAATTGTGTTTTATTTCATCTGGCCTGGTAAAGTCAGCAAATACTATTTCTACCCCAAATTTCCTTAAGCCTTCTGTAAAAAATGCGTAGGTGCAGCCATACAGTGTTTTGTCAGCAAGAATAACATCACCCGGTTCAGCATAAGACCAGATCAGTGAGGTAATTGCTCCCATTCCCGAGGCAACAGCTAACGCTGCTTCGCCGCCCTCAAGACTGGCCAACTTTTTCTCAAGCACAGTCTGGGTGGGGTTACCAATCCTCGAATACACATAACCCGGTTCCTCACCTGAAAATCGCTTTTGCCACTGTTCTGTTGATTCAAATGCGTAAGTAGAGTTAAGGTAAATTGGTGGATTTAGAGCGCCTTGATGCTGAAATGGATCATGACCCACGTGGATAGCCCGGGTGCTAAAGCCCTGTTTATTATTCTGATTATTTTTCTTCATTCTATGTTAAATTCGTTAAATTATTATTTATTCAGGATAAACTATGAATAAATATAAATAAATCGAATTAAATACGTATACTGAGAGAGATTTATGCGATGGATAGAATAGACTTCGAAATTATTAACCATTTACAGAATAATGCTCGAATATCCAACAAATCATTAGCGGCAAAGATTGGATTAGCTCCATCTACCTGTTTTGAACGAGTTAAACAGCTTAATGACTCGGGGGTTATCCAGGGCACCCATGCCGATGTTCTTCCTGCTGTTTTCGGGATTGGACTGGAAGCCATGTATTTTGTCGGGCTGAATAAACACTCCAGGGATGTTGTTGAAAACTTTCAGAAAGACATTGAACAGATTGCAGAAGTTCGCACTGTTTATCTGGTATCGGGGCAACATGATTTCCTGGTTCATGTTGCGGTAAAAGATACAGACCACTTAAGAAACCTGGCACTGGATTCTTTTACAATACGTGCCGAAGTGACTCGATTTGAAACAGTCATTATTTTCGATCACAGTCGGAAATTTACATTGCCAAACTACCAGATTAAATAAATTTAACTATCAGCAATTAATATTCTGTAAATCAGGTAGGTGATTTAATCCCACGCTCTATTTTTCAACTCCTGAGCAGCTTACTTTACCTGGTATTTTGTAGGGTGCACACAGCAACACCCTTCTAGCAAAAATTTAAACATATAACCTATATTTCCTGATATTGGATGGCAGCTAAAGCCTTGCACTTAAGCGCAAGGCTTTAGCTAACGAACAGAGACCAATAAAAACAGCCTCTATTATGGACTTTTAATAGCAGGAGTATTACATTAATAATCCACATAAAGTTCAGGCAAAGGAGGCTTATTATGAAACTTTTACCCGGCAATATATTCAGGGTTTTTACACTTCTTATTGTCCTTTCGGGCATACCAGTACTGACACAGGCCACACCACCTACGCCACCGGTTAGTATTGCGGTGACACTGGAGCAGATGGCAGGGAAATTAGAAAGCGGCCATTTCGAATACCAGCTAGACCTGGTAACAGAGAGTACGGGGCAGAATGTCCTGGTAGAGGCTTTTTTAACACCATACCGCCCGGCAAGTTTCAGCGTGAAAAAAAACACCGTCTTCCTCAAGGAGATTAACTCCCGTTCCGAAAAGCAGCGCCAGTTAACTATCCCCCTTGATGCTAAAGAGCCCGGTGTTTATGAACTGGAAGTGCGCGTCTCCGGGAGAGTTGACAAGGACAATGGCTATTCTGACGATATACTTCGTTATGTTTTTATTAGCAAAGAAGGTGAATATCGCATAATTTCACCTAAGCAGTTTGTTCGCGAGCAGCGCGAGATTAGACAACAGAAATTTGAACAGGCCCTGCAGAAGAATCCCGACTCACCGGACATTCGTCTGTTACATGAAGACGCTATTAATGTTCCTGATGAAATTATAAAGAGTATTCGTCCCTTCAAGTTACGCAGTGAATTGATGGCCCGACCAGTCGGCCCCTCTGATACTATTAAAAAGTATATTGAAGAAAAGAGCGACAAAGCCTGGTCTGCAGAAGATCCGCTTACCATTCGCGGCAGGATTACGTATCTGGACTATGACGGTGCGTGGCGGCCATTAGTGAATGTCAGTGTTAACATCTATGACGAGGATGTTGGATTTGATGACCACCTGGGAACAGTGGCTACTAACTGGAACGGCGACTGGTCTTTCTCGGTCAATAATGACGATGGCTGGCTGGCTGATGGTCGTGATATTTATTACACCTTTAAGCTGGAGAATACCCGAATCCGCGTACAGGATTGCGATGGCATCGATTCTACTTATAAATGGCAGTCGGAAGTTCATGATAATCTGAATGACGGATCGGTTGTTGACTTTGGTACGGATACCGGATCTACCAATATCAACTCAATGCAAATCTGGAATATGCTGAATCTTGCCTGGAACCATGCCTCAACGGTTGGTGGCCGGGATCCCGGATTTGTCGATTCCTGTTTTCCGGAAGGCAGTGGTGCGAAGTGGGATCGCTTCTGGGAAGAGATTGACATACCGGGGTCTGATAATAATGCGCCGGATATAGTCACTCATGAATATGGCCATGCGGTGATGTGGTATGCGTATGGCTCGGATAACCCCAGCCCCGGTGGATCACATAGCTTTGGTGATGATGCTCAGAACCGTTCACTGGCCTGGAGTGAAGGCTGGGGCACCGGCTTCATGTTGTCGCTGCGCCCAGATGGACGATACAACTGGAATGAAGGGGATATGGGACAAAGTATCGAGAACTTTAGTGATAGCGGTAACCGTGATGGAAACCGTAACGAGGGCAGGGTGGCTGCTGCCATCAATGACATGCTGGATAATTCCGATGATGACAACGGAGGAAACCTGGATCGTGGGCGCGATGAAGCAGACGATGACAACACACCCAATCGTGTCGCCTTGTCGAGCATGCTGAATGATACCCTGTGGGGTGGTTGGCATACTGATTTTGAAGGTTTCTGGGCTAGCCTTTCCGGAGAACTGGGAGGCGCTACGCTGGGAGATGCCAACGAAATCATGTATTACAACTATATGGATGTACCTGCCCCCATATCCTGTGTAGCCACCAAGGTGATGGCATTGGAGTCAAAATCACCCGAGAGTACACTTGAAGGATTGCGTCGTTTCAGGGATCACGCGCTGAAGGGGTTCAATGGAGGTCAGAACCTGATCAATACCTATTATCGAAACAGCCCCGAGTTAGCCCTGATTCTTCTACAGGATTCGAAGTTACGCCAGGAAGCAATCGAGATGATTCAACAGTTCAGTAAGATCGGCTACATTTTATCAGAGAATAAAGAGCTGCACCGTTATGCCAACAGCCGCCGACCACTGGTCGACAGGTATATGGCTGAACGTATTCGAAATGTTCTGAAGCGTATTGATGAGAAGGCCAGTCGCAATCTCAAGCGGGATATGGCACCGCTGGCTGATATTCTAAGTTCGGTGGAAGAGCTGGATATTCGTTCACTTCAGCAAAAGCTGGCAGATATCAAAAGCAAACATCCTAAAAGCCACCAGATTCAACTCAGGCAGTCTGAATTCAACTCAACCAGCCAGAAAGCAGCGGAGTCAGGTGAACTAAAGGATGTAATTAAACAATATATTCCTCCGTTTGATCGAAAGAAATAGTATTTGATAGTGAGCCGGAATCATGAGATTCCGGCTTACTGGTAATGTCGATGGCCAACCCTGGCCATCGAATTTATGGAGTGTTGGTCAGGCGAAAATTATTTTTTGCCTAAGGATTCCTGAATACATTTAGCTACGTAATCATCTAGTGCATCTTCATCCAGATTCAGTTCTTCACCCTTGTCTAAACATACTGATTTCGCGGCTTCCATGGCTGCATCGTCACCATGTGACATTGCAAGTGCCGGAGAACTGAAAGAAAAGGACAGTAACAGGCAGGCCAGAGCGGCGTAAATTTTGTTCATTGCTTTAAAAAACTCCAGTTAAATAAATTTAGTTCCGGCTTGACTCAATGTTGACCGGATGACGTATTTAAAAGCTTTTATCCGACTTTATCCAACAAATTATTATGATCGTCAGTATCAAAATAATTTGTAGAAACTATGCTGAACATATAGGTTGCGGGTGACCCAAAACCTCAACTATTTTATTTTGTAATCGATATAAGTTGTTGGGTCCTTCCTACGTGCTTTGCTGTTCGATATAGGGTCCGTAGTACGGGGTGCAGCGCCTTCTCGGTAACCGGGTCACCTGGACGACCTGGAAAAGAAAATGATCAAACAATATATTCCTCCGTTTGATCAAAGAAATAGTATTTGATGGTGGGCCGGAATTATGAGATTCCGGCCTCATCGGTTTAGATCTTTTAGACCCTGCTAATTATTCCGTATTACTGTTTTTTTTGCCAGTTCCAGCCTGGTCTGCCGGTAAGCAACAATTTTTGATCTAAAAAGGATCTTTAAAAAAATTGTTATCAATCGACCTGAAATATGAACTCAGGTCATCATCATTTACCTCAGTCGTATCATCAAAATCCTCAAGTAGTACTTCTCCTCTTAATTCGGTGATATCTAACCATGTTGTGTCGTCATTATTTTTCATAATTCATAATATTTTTCGTTGAACACGGAAAAACTTTAGTACACAGCTTTTTTTAATAGCGTGACACTATTCACATAGGTTTGAATTATTAGGGTTTACACAATATTAATGCGGGGAATATCACATCTTTAATGAAACGGGTGGATATGTATTTCCTCATGACAGTATTTCTGCCCTTATCGCTGGCCTTTTATCGCAACAATGATATTGGCTATTATCGAAATGACATCCGTTCCTGTTGCTTATATGCTGATGAGATATTTAGAACTTTAGAACTCGTTCCCACGCTTTTGGCCAGGGGCCTTATGTCGCGAGTCCACGGAAGGACAGGAGCGCCCCCGCGTGGGAACGATCACGCAGAGTAAAATTCAAATGGGACGAAGCCGATATAAAATAGTTGATCCAAAGTTACCGCACTTTATGACGTATATAGTACTGAACTGGATTCCTGTCTTCACCACACCAGAAACTGTATCTATCGTTATTAGTGGTAAAGCGATCCAGTTCTTTACTGACTGATTCGGTGTTGTTAAGGAGTTGATCAAAACAGTCAAAGCTTAGCTGAATAATATTTCACCCTCCACTTGTCGATTTCCACGGTTTACATTGTTCGTTTTATTCGAAGTGTGAATCAGTATTTTTCGAATATACAATTATAAACCTGTTGCGCTAGATTGATCTCTTAGACAATTAAAGATCAGTGGCAAATGTATGTGCTCTACAATAAAAATTACTGATTTAAGTCTATACAAATCCCTCTATGGATTGATTGGTGGAGTTTCATGAAAATCAGCATTTATCTATTACTAATCACATCATTTTCTGTTTTTTCTGCTGAAAAGGCTGGAACGGATGATGAACAACAACTACTGATATCCTGCCAGTCTTTAGCGGCAAATCCAGAGCAGGAAAATGCCAAAGCCTGTATGTATTTTATGCAGGGATTTATTGAGGCAGTCCGCACAATTGACCCTCTAGAAAACAGGAACCAGAAAAAACCTGGATTCACTGGCTTGATGAGCAGGCCCTATCGCAACCCAAGAAGATATTTACCACACAGGTTTTTTCCTTTTTGTGTACCTGAAACTGAATCGACCAGGCATGTGATTAAGACTGTTTTAAAACGATTACGCTCACAATTTGATAATATAGAAAAGCTACAAAACGAGATTTTTAAAGAGCTAAAATATTCATACCCCTGTGGTAGAGCTCAACAAAATTGAATTACGACTGCCTACGATGGTTTTTATTGTTCAGACAGGAGAACCCGACCTGACATGAGCTTTTTAAGTGTTCTTGAAGTGGTAGAGTAATGCGACATACTATTTTGCTATCTCTATATTTAGCTGCATTCTGGTTGGCTAACTCCGGTCATTACTCGGCTCTCATGTTGTCACTTGGGGTTATATCCATTGCGCTGGTCGTATTCATAGCTCACAGAATGGATGTGATTGACCACGAAGCTCAGCCCCTGCATCTCACCCTGAAACTCCCCGCTTACTTTGCCTGGCTTATTAAAGAAATTTTTGTTTCTAATTTGCTGGTAGTTAAGCATATCTGGCTTGGCAATAAATCTATATCACCTGTTTTTATGACCATTACTGCCAGCCAGAAAACGGAATTAGGGAAAGTAATTTACGCAAATTCTATTTCCCTGACGCCTGGCACAGTTACGGTAAATATTGAAGGAGATAAATTTCTGGTTCACGCATTGTTAACGCAATCAATTAAAGACCTTGAATCCGGCGATATGGATCGCCGGGTCACTCAACTGGAAAACTAATGTTAATAGCTGCAACCCTGGCCATACTGGTTGTCATGATCATGGCGATCATGCGAGTGTTCATAGGGCCTACACTATACGACCGTGTACTGGCTGTAAATATGTTTGGCACCAAGACCGTTCTGCTTATTTCACTGTTAGGTTTTGTAATGGGACGACCGGAGTTTCTTGATATTGCTATCGTTTACTCCCTGATCAATTTCATCAGCGTTATTGGTGTGTTGCGTTATTCTGATCATTTCATCTTTAAGCAGAGCGGGCAATCGAAGAAATAATGGATGCTTTTATACATATTAGTAGCTCATTGTTTTTACTGATAGGCAGCTTTTTGTGCCTGTCAGGTGGAATTGGCATTTTACGGTTTCCAGATTTTTATACTCGTATGCATGCAGTAGGTGTGACCGAAACGTTAGCTACCGCGATGATTCTAATTGGCCTGATCCTTTACAATCCTGACTTTCTTGTGGATGTGAAGCTAGTCATCATCCTGTTGATGACTTTATTTATAAGCCCCACGGCAGGCCATGCATTAGCCAATGCTGCGATGCTCAATGATAAAATGCAAAAGGATGACAATAAACAGAATAGTGAGGTGAAGTCATCGACTTCCTGATTGATATAGTCTTATTAGCTTTTCTGGTCGGTGTTGCGTTTGCCATTGTCCGGATGAAGGATTTACTGGCGGTAGCTATGTTACTCAGCATTTACGGTTTATTGTCGGCCAGTTTTTTTGTCGCAATGGATGCTGTAGACGTGGCATTTACAGAAGCATCGGTAGGTGCGGGTATCTCCACCTTGCTTATGCTGGTGGCAATATCCATGACAGGACGCGCAGAACACCCCAGCCGTCATAAGCCGCTGTTGGCGTTAGCTGTAGTCATTGTCACGGGTAGTCTGTTGATCTACGGTACTCTGGATATGCCGTATTTTGGTTCTGCAGAAGCGCCTATTCACCAACATATCGCACCTCGATACATTAATGATTCAATGCAGGAGATTGGTGTGCCTAATATCGTAACCTCTGTGCTGGCAAGTTACAGAGCATTCGATACTTTTGGTGAGGTGGTGGTGATATTTACTGCAGGTATGGGCGTATTGGCACTTTTATCAGTGGTTCGTCGAAGCCCTGTAGATATCGCAAAAATCGTTTTATTTAATGACGCAATGCATGAGCGGCATTTAATTCTGCGTATTGTCACCAAAATAATGATTCCTTTTATTTTGCTGTTTGCGTTCTACGTACAGTTTCATGGTGACTTTGGACCAGGAGGAGGTTTTCAGGCTGGTGTGATCTTTGCCTCAGCCATTTTCGTGTATACCATGTTGTTCGGCATGAATACTGCACGACGAGTGATTAATCAGTCCTTTATTCAAGTGCTCGCAGCCATCGGTGTTTTGCTGTACGGCTGCGTAGGCGTGGTTTCTCTGTTCAACGGAAAAAAATTCTTTGATTATAGTGCCCTGGCTATTGATCCAGTCGCCGGCCAACATCTGGGCATACTCTTTATAGAACTGGGTGTTGGTTTAACGGTCGCCTCAGTCATGGTCATTATCTTTTTTAACTTTGCGGGTCGTAATGAAACCCCGCGCAACAGCGATAAGCAGGATTTGTAATGTTTATCGGACTGTATAATTACTGGGTTGTAATAGTGCTGATGATGGTTGGATTTTACATTGTTATCGCTCATGGCAACCTGATCAAAAAAATTGTTGGCCTGTCAATTTTTCAAACATCCGTTTTTATATTTTATATCAGTATGGCCAAGGTCGATGGTGGCTCAGCTCCTATTCTGGCCGATGAAATCAATCAGTACTCAAATCCTTTACCACAGGTTTTAATTCTCACTGCAATTGTAGTGGGTATAGCCACTACCGCTTTGGCGTTGGCGTTGGCTGTACGTATTAAAGAAGCTTATGGCAGTATCGAAGAAGATGAAATTCAAAAGCAGGATAATCTGGATTGATAGTTCATTTGCCTATATTACAGGTAATCATACCGTTGATGGCAGCACCTTTGTGTCTGCTACTAACAAGACCTCGCCTGGCCTGGCTGTTCTCTCTAATAGCTAGCGGTTTAGCCTTTCTAATTAGTGGCATGTTGTTACAACAGGTGATGACTTCGGGTACGATAATTTATGAAATGGGGGGCTGGGAAGCACCCTGGGGGATTGAATATCGTATCGATCAACTTAATGCCTTGCTGTTACTGATTATTTCAGCACTCAGTACGATAGTACTGTTTGCTGCGGAAACCAGTATCCACAAAGAAATACCTGCAGATAAACACACGCTTTTCTATGTTCTGTACCTGTTATCGCTGGCTGCAATGCTGGGTATCGTAGCGACAGGCGATGCTTTTAATGTTTTCGTTTTTCTGGAAATATCCTCGCTGTCGGCCTACGCTTTGATTGCTCTGGGTCAGGATAGACGAGCTCTGTGGGCCTCCTATCAATATTTAATTATGGGCACCATCGGTGCCACTTTTATTTTGATAGGGATAGGCCTGATGTACCAGATGACTGGCACCCTGAATATGTATGATCTTTCCATACGCCTGCCAGAGGTGGCGCAAACGCGCACGGTGTTCACTGCTTTTGCCTTTGTTATAGTAGGTATCTGTCTAAAACTGGCCATGTTCCCATTGCATCTATGGCTACCTAATGCCTATGCTTATGCACCGTCAATCGTGACGGCTTTCTTTGCAGCAACCGCAACAAAAGTTGCAATCTATCTACTGATCCGCTTTACCTTCTCGGTATTTGGTCTATCTTTTTCCTTCACCCATTTGCCATTACAGCTACTGTTTGTCACTCTTGGGCTTGTGGGCGTATTTGTGGCATCAACTGCTGCTATCTATCAAACTAATGTCAAACATCTGTTTGCCTACTCAAGCATTGCGCAGATTGGTTATATGATCGTTGGCTTCAGCATCAGTACAGCGGCCGGTTTAACCGCAACCTTATTGCATTTGTTTAATCACGCATTGATGAAAGGAGCCCTGTTTTTAGCACTGGGTGCGGTGATGTACCGAATCGGCAGCACTCAATTGAGCAATTTTCAGGGCCTGGGTCGTCAAATGCCTGTCACCATGGCGGCTATTGTAATTGGTGGTTTAAGCTTAATTGGTGTGCCACTTACCGTTGGTTTTGTCAGTAAGTGGTACCTGGTTCTGGCAGTGATTGAAAATGGCTGGTGGCCTGTTGCAGTGCTTATATTAGCAGGCTCATTACTGGCCATCGTATATGTGTGGCGAATTGTTGAAGTTGCCTATTTTAAACCTGCCCTGGCCGGTACAGAAACCATTCAGGAGGCTCCTCTATCCTTCCTGATTCCCGTTTGGACACTGGTTATTGCTAACATTTATTTCGGCATAGATACACGTCTTAGCGTGCAGGTAGCACAGGCGGCTTCGCAGAGCTTATTCGGGGTGAGCCCATGAGTCTGTCACTGGAAAGCATGCTGCAATTCAGCATCATCCTGCCCCTGTTAGCAACAATCGGTATTGTGGCCACAGGGCATAAACCAAACTTGCGCGAGGCAGTGACCATTACCACTTCTTTAGTGGTGCTGTATTTCGTGATAAGCCTTTACCAGGGTTTGCAACAGGGTGAAAGCATCAGTGTGTATTGGGGCGAGCTATTACCTGGTTTAAAGATTAGCTTTAGCATTGAACCCCTGGGTATGCTGTTTGCTTTAATAGCCAGTTTCCTGTGGCTCATTACAACCGTCTATGCCATCGGCTATATGCGTGGTCACCATGAGCAGAATCAAACCCGCTTCTATAGCTGTTTTGCTATCGCCATTAGCAGTGTAATGGGGATAGCTTTTGCAGATAACCTGTTCACCCTGTTTATCTTTTACGAAGTATTGACCCTGTCTACTTACCCGTTAGTCACTCATGCCGGGACAGAAGATGCAAAGAAAGGTGGACGAGTTTACCTTGGTATTTTGCTCAGCACATCAATCCTGTTTTTCCTGTTAGCTATTATCAGTACCTGGTTTGTGGCAGGTACCCTGGACTTTAAGCAGGGCGGTGTATTTGCCCCGGATGTTAATCCACTGGTTGCAGGGACAATACTGGTGCTATTTATTTTTGGTATTGGCAAGGCGGCAATAATGCCATTTCATCGCTGGCTACCGGCGGCCATGGTTGCACCAACACCGGTGAGTGCGCTGCTGCATGCCGTGGCGGTGGTAAAAGCAGGCGTGTTCACTGTTCTGAAAGTATGTGTATTTATATTTGGTATCGATTTGCTGGCGATTCTACCGAGTACACAGTTTTTACTCTATCTGGCCGGGGCATCTGTATTACTGGCCTCCCTGGTTGCTATGCGACAGGATAATTTAAAAGCACGATTGGCGTATTCGACGGTGAGTCAACTGGGCTATATCACGATGGGCGCATTAATGGCAACCTCAGCCGGAGTAGTAGGTGGCTCGATGCATATTGCTACTCACGCCTTCGGTAAAATTACCCTGTTTTTCTGTGCTGGAGCTATTCTGGTTGCCGCCCATAAATCAGAAATAAGTCAAATGCGTAGTCTCGGCCGACAGATGCCAATCACCATGATAGCCTTTTTTATTGCCAGTCTCAGTATCATCGGGTTACCACCCACGGGTGGTACCTGGAGTAAATGGTACCTGTTAATGGGGACCCTGGAATCCGAACAGTTTATTCTTATGTGCATACTCATAATTAGCTCTTTGCTTAACATTGCTTATCTGTTGCCCATACCTTTTCACGCATTTTTCTCGGGTGACAAAAGCTCTACTCCTGACTCCGGGATAAAAGAAGCACCGTTACCCTCACTAATTGCCCTGAGCATAACCACTGTTGGCTGCGTGATCCTGTTCGTATATCCACAACCGTTATATGACCTGGCTAAGGCCATTCTAGCAACTTAGGGATTAGATAATGGATACTAAAAAACCACCCGTCGATAATAATTTATTAGCTACAGAGAAACACTGGCTTGTTAGACCGAAGACCATAAGCTGGCTTTGGCGAGGAGGCATGGTTCTTTTAGCACTTTTAGTGCTGGCTGATTTTTTTATTCATGCCCACCATTATTTCGACATCGACGGTACTTTTGGTTTTTACTCATGGTACGGGCTTGTAACCTGTATAGGTATGGTGCTTTTCGCAAAAGCACTCGGCATATTTTTGAAGCGCAAGGACAGTTATTATGACAATGACTAGCTTCCCGCCCGGCCTTGTCCTGCTGCTTGGCGCTTTCCTTCTGCCAATCGTAGGAAAAAATGTCAGATCAATTTTAATCCTTGCTCTTCCTCTGGTGACACTGGGGTTAGTATGGAATTTGCCAAATGGATTATTCGCTATTTCAACGATGCTAGATTACCAACTAATTTTGGTACGTAGTGATTCGCTAAGTCGCCTGTTCGCCACCGTTTTTTGCATTATGACATTTGCCGGAGGACTGTACGCGCTTAAACAGAAAAGTGTAATGGAGTTGGTTGCAGTTTTTGTCTATGCCGGAAGCGCGATTGGCGCCGTCTTTTCCGGAGACTTGATAAGCCTGTTTATATTCTGGGAAATAATGGCCGTAGCTTCTACCATGGTCATACTTTCTGTGGGTAGCAATGTCGGCAACAAGGTTTCAATGCGCTATTTACTGGTCCACATATTCGGCGGTTCACTCTTTTTGGTGGGAATATTGGCTTATGTTCTGGATACCGGATCCACCGCATTCACTTCAATGCAGCCTGATAGTTTTGGCACTGTGTTAATCCTCTCGGGCTTCCTCATTAACGCTGCCGCTCCGCCACTATCGGCGTGGTTATCCGATGCCTATTCTGAAGCATCCTTTAGTGGAACCGTATTCCTGTCTGCTTTTACTACAAAAACAGCAGTGTATGTGCTGTTACGTGGATTCCCCGGAACGGAGATTCTCATCTTCATCGGTGTATTCATGATTTTTTACGGGATAATCTACGCACTACTGGAAAATGACATGCGCCGTATCCTCGCTTACAGCATCGTCAATCAGGTCGGGTTTATGGTGACCGGTATTGGAATTGGTACAGAAATGGCCCTGAACGGTGTTGCAGCCCATGCCTTCACACACATTATCTATAAGGCGCTACTGCTAATGTCAGCTGGTTCTGTACTTTACATGACTGGCAAACGTAAGTGCACTGACCTCGGCGGGTTATTCCAAAGCATGCCTTTAACAACAATTTGCGGCATTATTGGTGCACTTTCAATTTCTTCGTTTCCATTGACCTCGGGGTTCATTAGTAAATCAATGATCAGTCAGTCAGCTGCGGATGCGAACCTTATGATCGTCTGGTTCTTTTTGTTGGCGGCATCGGCTGGTGTGTTTCTTCATGCAGGTATCAAGTTTCCCTGGTTTGTTTTTTTCCAGAAGGACTCGGGGCTGCGTCCGCCGGACCCTCCCTGGAACATGAAACTTGCCATGATCCTTTTTTCCGGGTTGTGTATTGGTTTAGGTATATGGCCAGAGCTTCTATACGACATGTTACCTTATCCAGTTACCTACGAACCTTATACCGTGACGCATGTTGTCAATATGTTGCAGATCTTAATGTTTTCAGGTTTTGCTTTTTTCCTAATGCTGCCGTTGATGCGACGAACGCTGACTATTACACTGGATTTTGACTGGATCTATCGTCGGGCTTTGCCGGTAGTTTTACAAAACGCCTTCTCTGTTATATGGAAGGTAGACAGTGCAATACGTCAGGCATTTCTTATCAGGTTTAATCAGTCTCTGGCTTTTGTTGCCCGGCGATACCAGAGCCCCAGTAGTTTGCTTTCACGTACTTATCCCGCTGGCAGCATGGTGATGTGGGTTGCCGTCATTCTTGCAGCCTATTTGATTTTGAGTTTTATTTCTAAGTAAAACCTTGCAGGCGTTTTCAAAGTTATGCGTTCCCACGCAGGAGCGTGGGAACGAGTATTGTGAATGAAATTGCATACTGAGATCGACGTTAGAACACGTTCCCACGCTTTTGGCCAGGGATGGCCTTATGTCGCGAGTCCACGGAAGGACAGGAGCGCCCCCGTGTGGTAACGCAAACGGAGCGTTAAATTCAAATGGGACAAAGCCGATATAAAATAGTTAATCCAGGTTACCGCACTTTATGACATAACAGTATTACACTATCTGCAGGTCAATTTTTTATCATAACTCCGCCCCAATTATGCATATAAAGGCTGAATATGATTAAATTGCTACATGTCACACTTCAACTGAAAGGTATTTCATGAAACAGATGGATAAGTTCTTGCAGCATCTCGGTTCCAATTATCGGATCTATACCCCGGAGCAATTCTCAGACCTGTTTTCCTCGTCGAAACACCCTGCTTATATTAATGAGCACCGGGCCATTATAACGATTGAGAGGGTGCGCTTCTTTGCTGCCCTGTTTGCCGTGTTGATGCCACTCTGGCTGGTTATTGACTTTGTTGTTTTCCCGGCAAAAATTTTTGAGTCAATAGCCCTTATCCGGGGTGCTTCAACCATGCTGTTTGTGTACCTGGCCTTACCCCGTAAAACTGACAATTCGCTGCCTGCGAGCCGGTTAACTCTGGCTATCTTTCTGTTTAACCTGCCGGTTACCTTTATCAGCACCGTGTATTTTATGGCGGGCACGCCACCGGAAGGTAGTAGTCTGTTGCTGATTCATATCTACGCCTTACTGCCTTACATGTCGGTTGCCGGTCTGGGCGTATTTCCACTAACCGTGTTTGAAACCCTGGCATTTTCTGTACCTCTTTCTATCGTTGCCATCGGTGGCTGGAGCTACTTCCACATGGAATCCCTGTTGGACTTGATACCGTCAATCTGGCTATTACTGTTGCTGGTAGGGCTGGTTTTTTTCTCGGCGACAATTCAACTGCAGTACATGATTTCGCTGGTTAGTCGAACTTCGTTTGATCCAGTGACCGGAGCCCTGTCCCGTAGATCCGGTATTGATGCACTGGTGCGAGAATTTCAGGTGGCCATGATGCATAACGATAACTTCGCCATTGCCCTGATCGACCTCGACAATGTAGAAAGCATTATCAGCAAATATGATTATTCTGCTTACGATCATGCCCTGCTGGAGGCGGCAAAAATGTTACAGGAAGGTTTACGACATAATGACAAATTGGTCAGGTGGGGAGAAAAAGTGTTTCTATTGATTCTTCCGAATACCGATAGCAAGGGTGTCAGGATTACCCTCGATCGAATTCATAAAAAAGGGATCAGCTCGCTGCCGAATGGAGAACCGGTTACTGCTAGTATCGGTGTGGCAGAGAGGATGACGGACCAGATAGGTGACTGGAATGAACTGGTAGACCTGGTGGATAAACGCAGAGATGAAGCAAAGCTGGCTGGAAAGGATCAAGTTGTTTCGTTTAATGAAAAATCTGTGGCCAGCTAAAAATTGCCTGCTGTAAGGGATTGATTCTGAGATTACAGCTCGTTCCCACGCTTTTGGCCAGGTATGGCCTTATGTCGCGAGTCCACGGAAGGACAGGAGCGCCCCCGCGTGGGAACGAGGAATGTATTCCAGTGTGCCACCAAAAAATTTGGAAAAATTACATAACACGGTGAAAATTTTCAGCATGAGGTGCTATTATTTAATTTCAACGCAGAAATATACGAACAGGGTATAGCTCTGCACCTCGGGAATTTCTAATAACATTGACAGGGATAATCATGGCAAATATCGCAAGTAGCATTCCAGCTGAAATTTTTTATCAATTCGCGAAAAAAAACCAGTCGGTCGACGACCTAATTAGAAGTTTATATATTCATCCTTCTGCGGAAACGATCTCTCACTTCAAATCAATTAACCGCCATTTTAAAAATGGCCAGGTCATGGCCGGGCAAATGGTGGTGATTACACCGCCAGATAGTCAACAATGTACCGGTTACGAGTCGGAACTGGCTGAAGCAGCCCGTCTGATTGATAATAAGCTAGCAGAATTATCCGCACAGGAAAAGCAGATCATGGCTGAACATTATCAATTACTCAATAATATCGCCAGTTACGGTGGAGCAGGTTACGGTGCAACGCTGACGTATTTTGGTCATCACGTAAAAAATGTTGAAGGCATTTTAAAGCAAATTTCAAACGAATATGTGAAAACTTATAACAAACAGGGGGACTTGTATTCCAGGGAATTCTTCCAGCGTCGAAAACAATTATTTATGCGCCTGGAGCAAACACTTAACTCCTTTGTTGGTCACTCTAAAATGGGTTTTACAACAGACTTTTTAAAAACAAAGAGTAACCTGGGTATAAGTACCAAAAGTATACTGCATCAATGGAAGGCACAGCCTGGCCCGGTAGTCGATGTCCCTGGCTTTGAAAAAAACTATGTTAAAACAGCCAGGCTGTCGAAAGCATTACGAGGTGCGGGATACGTAGGCATAGCACTCGATATCGGGCAAAGTGGCCTTAAAATTCGTGAGGCCTGTACGGTGGGAACGGATCAACAGTGTACTAAATCCTATTTCAAGGAAGGTGGACGTTTGACAGGTAGTTTAGTGGGCGGAGCTGGTGGTGGTTTTGTAGGTGCTTCAGCTGCTTATGGAACCTGTAATCTATTATTTGGATTACCATCGGCAGGTACAAGTTTATTGTGGTGCAGGAGGATACTTTGGGGGCAAGATAACTGGTGAAATGTTTGAAAGAGGTGGGGATGTGCTTTATGAAACAACACTTGGTAACTAATTTTTATGGCTATAGCTAAGTTCATTTTTTAATATTATTATTTTTTATTTTAATAAGTGGGTTTTCCTTGATTGGTCTGTTGTTCTATATCGGTAAAACTCGTATTAAAGAAATTGATAAAGTAGTACTGGGATATGAATTTCCTCATGACAGTATTTTTGCCCTCATCATTAGAGTACCAAGTTATGCCAGCGGCTTTATGTGGAAATGGAGTGCTCGTCGATCAGGACTAGAAGGGAAAATTGAACAGTTTGACAGTCGTTTCCGCTGGCCATTTATCGCAACAATGGTATTGAGCATAATCGAAATGACCCTGGTTGTTGTTGCTTATATTCTTATGAATTATTTTGATCTTTAGCCTACATAGACACTGTGAACTACGACGGGTTAGCACTCGTTGAACTCGTTCCC
>CALCSG010000513.1 GCA_937894085.1 uncultured Gammaproteobacteria bacterium
TGGTACGGCTTACAGAGGATTATGTCTTTTTAGAGGGGAAAATCCCCAGTACCCCCAGATAAAAAAAACAGTTGGAATAATTACTTTGATTAGGTTCCAGAATACGCCTGAGAATGAAAATAAAATTAATACTAACAAGATCAAAATGCTTGATATCAAAAGCACTTTGGGTGATTTGTTCTGATTAAAGATCAGTTTCATAATTATGATTTTAGCATAACCTCATACTATATCTTGTGCTGTTGAATCTAGCTGCTTAAAAATAGAATCGTTAATGGCAGTCATGTAAATCTCACCTTTTGGGTGTTTACAGTAGGACATGCTATCGAGCATTACCGAAAGTATATTAATGGGAATCGATTGCTGGATGGGGTTGAGCAGAATGATTTAGTTGCAGTTTAAAGACGCTCGATCTCTGACATAGTTTAACTGAACTTCGAGGATAGTAATTTCTTTTCTCAAATCTGCTGATCGTTCCGAGACTCCATTCAATGATTCAAGATTAAATACCTGATTATTTAACTTGCTGAGATTGAGAACAAGCTTCGCTTCATCTATGGCTAATCCAAGATTATTTAAAAGCTGGTTTGTAGAGTTGGGATCGATATAGGTTTGTAGGCTGCTCATATTCCTTCCTTAGATTGGTTAAGTCGTGATTATGCAGGATTAAGTACAGCGGTGATATAGAGCAAGGAAATTTTGTTTGTAGGATATTTCTTACAAACTGAAAGTAGCCTCTTCTGAGAAGACAGTCTCATTGTTGTTCAGGAACGTGCTTACCATATGAATCCCGATCCATGTCAATTATCTCAACCGTAATCATCGAAGCATTGATATTCAAAGCACTTAAACAGGCTAAAATGACTTCACCAATACGTTTTTTATTATCAGCATCCCGTCCAGATTTAATTCTTGCCTGGATATGAATATAAGGATCGTTTCCGCCTGCATTGGTAAATTGTCTGAATGGATAGGCACGGGTTTTAATTTGATTAGCCTTAAACAACCCACTATCGACGATTGCATGATGAACAGCCTGTAATATAGCCGCTACTTCGGCATCAGCTGCGAGTTGCTCTGCATATTCAATGATAATGTGTGGCACTTTTTACCTCAAGTTAATCGTCAATTTTAAAAGTTATGGGTAGATGCCCTATTACATCCAATATTTGAACTCGACAATCATGCTAACAGAGAATTGAAATTCTGTTTTCATATTAATTTCCATGTAGCACTGGTTCAAACTGTAATCTCAAAATAAATACCTGGAGGTTATAGTGACAGATATTCAAGGCCCTGCCCGTTTAGGCAAAGAACCAGTGCTTAAGCATGTCGGTGTAGATAACAAACCGGTGTGTGAATTGAGGGTAAATTTTTTAAATTACCGGGCAAATAAACAAGACCTGGATAATCCTATTGATTCTGGGTTCTGGGCTCAGGTCAATATCTGGGGCAAATTCGCTGAACCTGCCAGCAGGTTATTCAGTACAGGCGACAAAGTTTATATTGCGGGTGAATTGGATCAGGATACATTTACGCCTAAAGATGCAAATGAAGGTGATGATGAAGTCAAAATTATGCATGTTAATACCAACCTCATA
Organism: uncultured Gammaproteobacteria bacterium; assembly: GCA_937894085.1. GTDB lineage: Bacteria > Pseudomonadota > Gammaproteobacteria > JACNJF01. Next base: position 1,602 of record CALCSG010000513.1, read on the forward strand.
TTTCCATGGACTACCGATATTGACTCACTGACTTTTAATGAACGTAAAGGTCTGCAAAAATCATTAACCTCAAACAATGGATGAAGAAATCGTTCTAAGACCTGCATGGCGTAGCCAGTGGCCAGCAATACTGCTGCTCATCATTTCAATATCTGGATACTTTTTGATTTATAACCCCTGGGTAAAGTTAGTTATTTCGATTTTAATTTGCTTCTTATTTATTAAAATACTAACTAGACGTTATGGACGTTCCTACATGATCGGCCCTAAAGGAGTAGAACTTAGTATTGGTATTTTTAGTCGTGATATGACTCGAATTGAATATCGACATATTCGAGGTGTAAATTTAAGGCAATCACTTTTTAACCGGTTGATGTCTATCGGTCAGATATTGGTATCAACATCGGGAATGGATACTGAACTGGTTATTTCTGATATTAAAAAGCCGGTCTATTTTACCGATATTATTAAAAATAGATTGAAAGATCTTTCTTGAAAAGTGTGTAATTAAAATGAGTTCTCTGGATATAGGGCTATCGCCTGTAACTACATCTCAATAATAGGCAGTTACACAGTATTATTTACAGTCTTCTCGCGTCAATTCACTCTGACTCTGTAAATAACTCCCTATGCCTTTAAGCTCGATTATCTAGCTTTGATAAGAACAAACAAACGATATTAAACCAAGCAAAAATATGATCATGCTTTATAGTTTTGTTTTTACAAAAAATTTTGTTAGCTGCCTCAGGGTGAATCGAATAGTTTCTACTGCATACAAGCAGATCTATCTGGTTGTGAACTTCATTATCTTTTATCCCAAATTTTTCATATGCAACCATATGGATTTTATTTGCAGTAAACTTATTATTTTGACCTGAATCTAATGGTATGTTTAATGGTATACGATCTTCCACGTAAAGCCTTAACAAGCCCCCCTCTTTCCAGTAAGCTTTTTGACCTCTCTCTTCTATATATTTATTGGCTATTAACTCTAGGCATTTAAAAATAGAGTACATAGCATAAACAAATGACTGAGCAATATTACTATTTAAGACATCAAATACTGATTTTACTTCGTGCTCAATTTGATTATGCTCTTTAGTAGTAAGCCCAACTAAATTGAGTTTTAAAATATCAGATTGCACCTGCCAAATATCTTTTAAATACCGTCTATCTAATCCACAATCTTTACCCGAGATGAGTTGTTTTAATTTTTTCAAGCTACCTTTCGAAGCAATGTATTGATTAAGAGGAGAGTCTTTTTTTACATAGCCTAAAATACTTTCTTTATAAACCTCATCGAGTATCAAGCTATCCGTAGAAGCTGATAAAATGATGATTTGTATACCTTGATTTATACCCTTAGATTTATCTCTTAAATATTTAAGAATTTGAATGCCACTTATTTTATTGATATATTTAAAATTTTCGTAACTATTCAGCGTAAATTATAGGAAAAACATCTTGACAGGGTTTTAGCG
>CALCSG010000514.1 GCA_937894085.1 uncultured Gammaproteobacteria bacterium
CCGATTTTTCATTTGATTTTAAGAACTTATGTTTTTTCGTTCAGGCACTAATTAATATCTCTTACCTAACTGTAAACCGAAGATTCTGTTACCTACTTTGTCCGGTATGGGGAAACCAGGAAGTTTAAAAATCTGGCACTCCCCGAATAATTTTTTAAAAAATATTTACTCAGAATATCATCCACTTTTATTCAACGTTACCAGTTGTTTGTCTGACCTATCATGAATTCATACAAAGTGCCAACGGACTAAACCAGTCATACGAAATCAAATTGAAAACCCTTAAAATCTATCCGAAACCCTTCATTTAGAGCGAGGTGATACTTTAATTTGTACCTGACCCTATTTTTTTCTTACATTATCTTTATTCATCAAGGTATAGCATTGGCATCCCTGCCATGTGTACTCCAGCTCTCCCCTGACCAGGCTATTCCGGAACAACCATATCTTCATACCACTCCTGATCTTCATTCCCTATATACCATTTAGCATGACATCCACCACTGGCTTTCAAGAATTGAAGCATGGCCTTAAGTTGCTGTAACCTTTCATCAGCACAATACTCCTTTTCCTCTTCATCGCCCTCAAAATAATCAAGCATAATTTCATCAGTATTGTAGTGATTAATAAGGACAGTAAGAGCCTCACCACTTTCTATAAACTTATTCAACTCATCAGCAAGTTTTGCTGCATTCTCAGCATCGAGATGAGGGGTAGCTGGCGCTATAAACAAATCCCGGTAAAAATATTTTTCTACTGGAAAAGATTCTTCTGGCAACCCATTGATAACATCCAGAAGTTCATACCACCAATCACCACTGTGTAAAAAATACTCTTCTCCAACTTTTGATTCAGGCTTTTTACCTATTAGCAAGACATCAGACATTTATCGATCCTCATTTTTTGTTGAACCCAGAATTCTAGACTTACCTTAAGACAAGTTATGTCCTAACCCATCGATAAACTCTACATCCCGCAAAGCTGGCTGATAGGAGTAAGTAAAGAATGGTTTATATAAATTTTGAATGTATGAGTTATGAAAAAAATTCTTGTGTTTCATTCAGAAAAACTAAGGAAAGTTTTGGAGGATTATCAAATATGTGTTCAGGGTATTCAATAAGGGTTGGTGGAAATGAGTTTTTGACTTCAGAGGCTTTGTATCAAGCTTGCAGGTTTAATAAAAATGGTGAGATTCAAAGGTTGATTCAAAGGGAGAGGTCCCCAATGAGTGCAAAAATGAAGAGTAAAAAGTATAGGAGTGAATTTACAAGATTAGATTGGGATGAGGTAAGAGTGGATATTATGGATTGGTGTTTGAGAATGAAGTTGAAATGTAATTGGGAAAAGTTTGGTGGTTTGTTATTGAGTTTAGGGGATAAGGAAATTATTGAGGATTCCCATAAGGATAGATTTTGGGGATGTGTTTTAAATGATGAAGGAGTGTTTGAGGGAAAAAATATTTTAGGAAAATTGTTGGTGAATTTGAGAGATGAATTAAAGAATGGAATTATAAGTAAGGATGATTTGAAGTTTAAAAATATTGAGGGATTAAAGTTTTTTGGGGAAGTTGCTTGATTTAATGGTTGAAAGATCAAGACAAGGATTGTCTTGATCTTTAGGTATAATCAGTTTATACAGAAACAGTGATTTAAGTCGCAGTCTCGATTGGGTCTGAACTAATACAACTAATACAACAAATACAACTAATACACATTAACGTACATCTTTACCGTCAATAAAGATTCGACCATTTGCGACCTCACCAGTTTGTATCTTTTGTTCAGCTATTGACTGAAAACTATATTTATTATCATTGAACTGATTTTCTGGTGTATCAGTTGCATTACTGGGATTTATATCTTGAAGAGCATCAGTTGTTACTAAACATAGTATTCTCTCGCCATCAGAATCTATGGGGAAAGTAATACCGAAAGTATCTGGATCTGTTGCATGTATATCTGGAAATTCAATAGCCATGTTTTCTCCTTTTTATAATTTTTTGTGCATAACATCTAAGCATTTTTACGAAGTGCGCAGCACGTTGTATAAATGAGGTGACCTGGCGAAAAGTATGTTGACACCGCCCCCCCCTGTACTCATGACTTTGCCACCAAATAGCGATATACCTTGCCCTCACAAAACCAAAGCTTTTTCTATTCATGTCCAGGGCTTCAATCGACCGAATCACCCAGTATCGGAAGGGTCTTGATTCTTTAGTTCCCGGAACTTGTCTGCCATCGTTGGGTTGGATCGAGTCAACTTCTTAATCGTTACGTCCTGAGCCTTGTCATTTGCAAGACGAAGGTTCCGATCCGTTCCGACCAAGGCTTCCTTAGTCTTCTGCAGGTGGTCGATTGATTTATCAATCTCATCGATTGCAGTTTTGAAGCGCCTGGAGGCAAGATCATAGTTCTTTCCGAATGCGGTCTTGAATGTTTCGAGATCGTTCTCGAAGTTTGTGATATCGACATTTTGAGACTTAACGAGAGCAAGTTCAGTCTTGTACTCAAGCGAGTTCATCGCTGCGTTCCTCAACAGCGTAATGATTGGAAGAAAGAACTGCGGCCGGACGACATACATCTTCGGGTAGCGGTGAAACACGTCTACAATCCCGGTATTGTAGAGCTCACTTTCTGGTTCGAGCAGTGACACCAATACCGCATACTCGCAACCCTTTTGACTGCGATCTTTATCTAGCTCCTTTAGAAAGTCCTCGTTTTTTTTCTTGGTTGCGGTGGTATCGCTCTCGTTCTTCATTTCGAACATGATTGAGACGATCTCTGTACCAGTCTCGCCCAAGTCTCGAAAGATGTAGTCACCCTTACTGCCAGTACTTGCATCGTTGTCTTTTTCAAAATAAGCCCTTGGGAACGCTGTCGCTCGAATCCGGTTAAACTCGGTCTCGCAGTGCTGTTCTAGAGTTTCTCCAACCATCTTGGTTGACAGGCGAGACTTCATATCCCGGAGGCGCTCGATCGAATCGTCTCGATCCTTGATCTGCGTCTCGTACTTGTCCTTAAGCGACTTCTCGGCGAGTTCCTTTTCAAGCTCAGCCCGCTTAAGCCGGTTATTCAGTTCATCGCGCTCCCTTTCGACCGCACTGACTGCTTCAGTGATTGCTAGCTTGTGAGCAACTTCGCTGGTGCCGAGCTTTGCCTTCAGATCCTGAATCTCTGTCTCCTTCTTTGCTGCTGTCTCCTGTAGCTCTTTGTTAAGCGTTGCCTCGGCTAGCTTTGAAGCAGCCTGATTATCACGCTTCGTCTGCAGTAATTCGTTAGCAAGCGTGTCGCGTTCTCTTTCTATAGTGCTTAGAGCCTCGGTCACTGCTAATTTCAGCTCGACCTCACCAGCATCAAGTTTCGCCTTCAGTCCCTGAATTTCGGCATCCTTGGCTGTAGCAGTTTTCTGCAATTCGCTGCTAACCTCAATCTTGGCTAGCTCAACGGCATTCCGCTTTTCCTGCTCGGCTAACTCAAGCCGCTCATGCAACTGCTGCTCGAAATCTTTGTCACGAACCTGCTTAAGAATGTCCGCGTACCCGGCTTCGTCAATTTTGAATGCTTTCTTGCAGTGTGGACAGATGATTTCATGCATGATTATTCCCCTTTCTCTATTTATTTATAAATGTTCTGGTAAACAGTAAAGCAAAGAACGACCTCGACGACCTACCCGCAAATAAATTGGATGATTCCGGTTAACATTGTGCCCGGTTCCCAGGTTCTGTCCCGGTGCAGAGATTGATCGATTAGCCGGATCTGTTCTCAATGTTGAATCCCGGTAAGCATTTGTAAGAGAGGTCTTATCGATCAGCTCACTGGTCGTCCAGTATGGTTCTAAATGTCCGGCCTGAATTTCATTTTTTATATCAATATAAAGTGGTGGCATTGTATCCCTCGTATCGTGTAAAACTTGAACTATGGTTTCAGTTAAAAATGTGATTCATTGATTCCCTACGATTTAATTTTCTAGCTTCTAATGGTGTAAAAATTTATGTTATTCGGAAACTATATAAATATTACTGTAATAGATTCCTGCTGTATTAAGTCGCAACCGGGTAAGAAATTTAACCCGAAAAGAAATTTTCTTGCCTATCTATATGATTGCTATTAGCCTCGCTGCTCATATTTTCAAAGTGGAATTCAATTGAATAGATTTATGACTCACGCCTCTGGTTGTATCCAGATTTTCGCTGGATAGCTTTTAACAGACTCACTCTGGAGCTTGAAGCGTTTAATGATGGGCCGGTAATAGGTATTCCACTTTCGCTCACTCAAGGTCATACCCGGTTTCTCTGCGGCAGATTCCCTGCTGTGAATAGCCACACGGTAGCCGATATCTCTGGCCCAATGATAAAGGGTTGCAAAACCATGAATATGCCAGTCAGAGCTTTGCTTTAAGAATGCCCTGGCAGCATCGTTATCGATCTCTCGCGCAGCTTCAAGAGTGTCCGACTGAACCTCATCAATAAAGCAGAGCTTGTTTTCATCATCAACGTGCACTCTTAACCAACCAATAGTAGTCGCCGTACCAGGATGCTGGGTAAATCCGGCTGCTTTTTTCAATTGATCAGAAACTTCTTTATAGCTTCCCCCTCGATTACTGAACTCCCGGTGAAGTCCAGGGTTGCGCATGGCTAACGCAATTTGCGGCTCATTAAAAAGACGCTGCATTCCAGTCCATAGTGAAAAAGATAACACATAAGAGGTTTCAATTTTAATAGACTCAAGTTGTTCTATATTAAGCTGGTTATGTTCAACCAGTGTCAGTAATTCAGGTTGATATTTTGCTACTATCGATGGCTCCTTTTTTTTGAACTGACTCCAGGTTATGCTTTGTTTGCCATCGTTGCGTAATTCTTGGGCGATCCTCAAACAATTTTGCTGGTACTCGGATACAAATTTTGGTGAAGTACCACGAAATAAAACATCCAACATGTTCCGGCGTAGCTCTGCCTTTCTACGATTTAATTTTTTGGAACTTGAAGTGGAGACCCCCGCGCCAAATAGAGCTTCATTCGCCATAACCGTATAAACGAAGTCTCGCTCAATATGATCAATTTCCTCATCCGCTAAATTCATCCAGAACACGTGTAAAACAGTGCTTAGCCAAAGAATTGAGTTAACCCGTCTGGTTTTCTCATCATAGACTTTTACCGGGTAGTAGGACGATTTTCCGGGCTTAACTTCCTGGCGATCACAATACAGCCCGACAAGATCATCTGTTAATCTAACTACCTGTAAAACAGTCCCCTGTAAGCTGTATTTCGACCTTTTGGAGCAGGTCCATTGACCCGCACCAGCCGTATTCGACTGCTGTTCGTTAACGGCCTGCCAGGCGGCCTGTGCCTCTTGAAGAGGCAGCTTGTTCCTACTGCAACCCTTCTCAGTTTTTTTCAATGCCCGTGCAACATCTGATTTTGAAGGATTAATCATTATGCACTTACCGGCCTGAAATAATTTGAAGTCGGATGCGGTAATTTCCGGTCTTATATAATCCCTTGCCATGGTGGCTCCTTAATAGGTATATTTTGAGCGTGAATGATTGATTAAAAAAATCTCCTGACTCATTCAGTGCTCAATTCTCTTGAATAGATTTGAAGTATGTTCTGTACTTGCAGTGATCTGTCATGGTGCGTTCTATTGTTTCTTTTGTTTTCTCTGACATAAACCGAAGATCCATATCATCAAGAATCTCATCAAATACCTGCATATAATATTTGCAATTGTCGACATCTCTTTGCAAAAAATAGAGCTCAGAAAGATGGGATGCAGCTAAAAATGAGTCAGGATTTATCACTAATACTCTTTTATAGTATTTAGCGGATTCTTCATAGTTACGTAATTTTAAATTAATCCATCCCAGGTTCCCAAACCCCGTCGTATAAAGTGGATCTAACTCTACGGCTTTTGAATAGTATTTTATTGATTCAAATAGATTTCCATTTTTTTTAGCTGCGAATCCTGCCCGCCCCCATAAAATCGAATTCTCAGGATCATATTTTGTAGCTTCGATCATGTCCATTTTGGCTGATTCATAGTCTTTATGTCTAAATTGTAAATCAGCATATAAATTATACCTCTGGGCTTTTTCGATACTTCTATTATCTGCAGAAACCGATTCATGACTTAATATCTGGTCAATTTTGGTATACTCTTCTTCGCTCAATTCAACCGAATCCAGCACTTTTTTAAAGAAACTCTGCATATCCGGGTTATCCCTCATTTTGATATCCCGCTCAATTTCAGAAACAAGTCCATTCAATGCTTCTAACGATTCCCGGCATTGATCATATAACTCATCAAGCAACTTTCGCCCTAATATTTTCGCGCTTTTATTTGAGCAATTCACTAATGCCGATGTCATTAAGGCAAAATCTCGTGGCCAATGAAAATCAGCTTCATGATAGAAACGTTCCATTTGTTCAAGGACGAAGTCCTGATTGTTATACCCTTCATTAACAAAAAGTTGCTCTATAAGGTTATAAAATGAATCAGGATCTAAAAATTTGTTTTGAAAAGTAATTTTCAGTTCATCGACTATTTGCATATTTGACATTTAATTTTCTCCATTTTTTATTGACGTGTAGTCATTTGTGAAAACACATTTTTATTGATCCAGAATGTGTTGAGTGTAGTTGAAATTATTTACGCCTGTACGAGCCAGGCGGAAAATAAAACCAAATTGTTACAGTTAAGCCGTTACCTGGCATGCTGATTAAATCCAGTCCTGGCTATTGTTTTAGCTGCTAACCCTTTGTTCGGTGAAATGAGCGAAACTACTTCCCATGGTTTCTGGACACAACACGCTCACTCGTCATCTTTGCTCCACCCTTCAACCAGAAAGACTGTAACCGCCATAATTTCATAGGTAGGTGCGATAGTCATTTCCCATAACGGACTCCGAACCCGAGTGGCATTGGTGGCATTTAATTCTTCAATGCGTTCGGCTGCATGGTCAAATGAAATGTAAGTTTCGGCATCATCAATATTATCCGATGAATACCCGAAATGATTTTTAATATATTTCCCTGTTCCTAAACAACTTTCACCTGAATCGGTGACTAAAAGTCCGTATCTCATTGGAAACATCTCTCTTTATGTTTTGAATAACCGGTTATCTTCTTGCAGAAGATGTCTCTTTTTTTGTGCTAAAACGTTTTCTTACCTGACTCTTCTTTATAAAAAAACTTACACACCCGGGTTGTCCGTCATTCTGGTTCGTTAAGTTTTAATTTTCCCGCCTGTTTGAAATACAGGCGGGCATAAAAACTAAATGGCGGTGGTGAATCCAATCGCCCTGGATGACTGATTAAAGCCTGGCTTGGCTTTGGACTCAGCGGCTAAACCGCTCATCAGTGAATTGAGCGTAACGGCATTACCTAACACCTTATGTCTTCGACGTACCGAGTTGAAATCACCCGGAGTGATATTAGTCAACTGGTTGAGTCGTTGCTCAAAAAATTCATCAGACCCCTGAACAGGTAATGCTTTAATTTCATCAACAGAATTACTGACCATTGAAAATAACATTTTTTGTATCTGTTCAGCCGTCATGAAATCGAGCTCCACCTTAATATCAAAACGCCGCTGAACTGCACTGTCTAACTGCTGTTTAAAATTTGTACAGGCAATCATGATGCCACTAAAATTTTCCATCTGAACCAAAAACTCGTTGGTCATACTCGCCTCCCATTGATGACTAACATTTTCACGGCTAGATAAAAATGAATCGGCTTCGTCTATCAGCAACACTGCATTTTGATGAGCAGCATCAGCAAATGCTTTAGCTATACTTTTCTCAGTTTCGCCTATCCAACGACTCAATAAAGAAGAACCTGTTTTGATTATCAGGTTTCGACCGGTAGCATGTGCTATATATTTAGCAAAAGCCGTTTTCCCCGTACCTGGTGGACCAGAAAGAATAATCCTGCCCTCGGAAGAGTTATTGAGTCCCTGTGCTAGTTCCTGCATATCAATATCAGCATTGAGTAAAGAAACGTCAAATTGCTCACTGTTAGTGTCACTGTTATAAGAGCTTTTGCCTGACTTTTCCCCTAAAACATTTTCAATCAGCCTGTCCATGAGAGCCTGTGTTTTTACAGTGTCATTCAGGTTTAAAGTTGTGGCCACTTTACTGATTTTTTTAATAATATTTTCCGTTACATTATTATTTCCAGCCAGGTTATCTAGCCAGCGATTATCCAGTTTAAAATCCGCCAGGTACTGGTCGACTAATTGTCGCCTTGCATGCTTATGAGAAAGTCTGACATCCAGTACCATATCAAACTGATGAATCAGTTCATCTTCCAGCATAATGGTATCTTTCAGCGTCCAGATAATCGGTACGGTATTCTCAACTAACTGATCCGGTTTGATATTATTTCCAAAGGAATCGAGCCTGAACAGGTAATCGAATGCATCTTCGAACAAAATGACCGAGCCTTCACTTTTACCGAATAAATGCTGCACCTGCAGGTTATGGTCAAACCTGACTTCACTGATAATTTCTACCGGGGGTGAAAATGAATCGTCAATGTCAAACTTCTGACTTTTAATTTCAATAATCTGGCCACTGGCATTTGCAACGACTGATTCGGCCAGCCTTCTGCAATCATCCTGAGACTGGCCTAAGAGTAAAATATTGACTGATTTAGTTTTTTGCTGCAAAACATTAGTCAGGTAATTTGTTAGCAGATTAACATCCTGCTCTAAATCAAAAACCTCAGCAGTGTCCAGAGAACGTGGCTGATACTGCTGGACTTCTCCCATCAACCAGTCAACAGGATTATTGATAGTTTGCTCAACCTCAATCATGTTGAAAATATTATCTTTTAAAGTGAAATCATTAAGTCTTCCACCACCTTCAGGGCATTTGCTAATCTGGATATTAATCAATGGTAAGTTTTTCTTGATGACCTGTTTTATCTCATCGACCTTTAAATCCAGTAATATAGAGGCATAGTGATAAAATTTTCGATAAGTAAAACCAGATTCGGCTATCAGCTTTGTACTTTCGAATAATGCCTGGTTACTTCGGGTGTAATAAAGTAAGCGTATGACATCTATTTCAACCTTATCTAACGTAAAGTCTACACTTAGTTGCTTTAGTTTTTTCTCAACCCTGGAATTCAGGTTTATAGTCGTTTTTTCCTGCTCCAATAACAACCTGGAAAGTTTCTGTTTAGATGGACGACCGTATTTATCCAGAGTTAACTCAGAACCTGGTATTATTTGATGTACAAGCTGTTCCTTCACAAAATTATTTTTTGTTTCTGACCATTTCTCATAGCCACCGATTTTCAATAATATATTTAACGTAAATAATAGCGGAACATTGGTATATCTACCTTGTTTTGCCGCTGTACCTTTTGAACTTTGAGTTGTTAATTTTAGTTTATTCATAATGCTTTAAATTCTCCTCAATTAAAAAATTAAAACGAATTCTTCAGGCACTGTATGACTTGAAAATTAGATTTCCCCCAAACAGTGCCTAAAAAGTAATTAATTTAAGTTGTTAAAAAACACCACAGGCTGGAACGCAGCCTGTTGAGCAGAATGAGATAATTAAGGTCTGCTGATATCTATTCTACAAATCCAAAGGACAGACATTGTCAATGAGCTCCTGTAGAACACTACTACTGCTAAGAACTTTGACGATCAGATAAAAACTGAGATGTGGATGAATTTCTGATGTTAAGAGTTATACCACCAGTGATGGACAGGAGTTGTCCATGAGCAGGTAGACAATATTCACTCTGTTAATTAATGAGGATTATTGATATGCCGCTAACTACTATTCAAAAACATAACCTTGGTGTTAATTTAGTCAGTGACTACCTGAATTATTTAGGTCATGAACATATTGTTAATACAGGTAATTCTGATGTAGATATTTGTGTTCCTGAAACGGGTAAAAAGATAAAAATATTTTGTAATTTTTCCAGATTACCCAATATCAAAATCCCAAATACCTTTAAACCTCAGGAAGGTATTTTATATTTAGTTGTCACACCTACTAAAAGAAATAATGTTGGGTTTACCAGTCGTGGTGGTACAAAAAATGAGATTAAGAAATTTATTAAATCTTTTTCTTCGCCGGACGCGCCTAAAAATTTACTGACTGGAAAGTTAAAAAATAGCCACATTCGTAAATATCTAATTCATTAAGCATTTTTCATGGGGCTGATCTATCAGCCCTATAGCTTTTTTAAGCCATAAAAGTTATCTCTCAAAGCCTACCGAGTGTGCTTAATTTAGGTTTAGTGATGTACAAAAACTGTCCTAAGGGCATTTTAAAATTATCATTCTCTTAATTAATGAGGCTAATTAACATAATGATGACTAAAAATGAAAAACAAGAAGTTGTAGTTAATTTAATGAGTGAATATTTAAATTTCCTGGATCAGGACTTTAGTATCAATGAGATTAACAAAGAATCAGATATTAGTTTCAATAAAACTAGTAAAAAGATTAAATTATTGTGTAATTTCTCACGGATGAAAAAAATAAGTCTACCTAAAGGTCTGGAACTTCAGGAAGGTATTCTGTATTTGGTTGTAACACCTACTGATAAAAATAGGGTGGGGTTCATCTCTTGTGGAGGAACCAAAGATGATATTGAGAATTACATTGAAGTACCAAAATCATCCAAGTTATCTCCTAAATTACTGACTGATAAGTTAAAAAGTGGTGGTATTCGTACTTATTTAAATCAGTAATAGTTTTGTTGGGACTGATATTTCAGTCCCAATATTTTTACATTCTATTTTTGTGGTGAAAGACTTCTTTTTTCCCATTTTTTCATTTATAGACTATAAAAGAGTGGAAGTTACTCATCTTAAATGGAATGTTATGCCAAGCAAACAAGATCAAATAGCAGCGTTGGTATTCGATTATCTACAAGATTCTTTTAATAGTGATAGTAAAGGAATTCCTATTTCTATAGCTGACAGCTATTCAGATAGTCCTAGTTTATTAGATTGGGCTCGGAGTAATAATGGATTACCAACAGAACTTAAACCGAAGAGTAAGAGTGAAAAAAATAGAAATTCCTCATTAAGACGATCGTTATCACGCGCCCTGGAAATTCTCATGGAACAATACCCAGGAGCCATTGGCTTTACAATTCCAGAAAGTACCAAACCCGATCACTTTTATACGCTAAAACCAGGCTGTAGTTATAAAAGCGAATTTAATAATTTGTCAAAAAAAGCCAAGTATTATTCTGTAAAAGGCGATGTCGCGATATCTTCTTTAAATATGGCTTTCGCAGAGCTTATGCAAAAAACCATGGGAAAGGAAGACTTCGGCTTCCTTGAGGATACTGTTGCATATACGCTTTCATACTCAACTGATGAGCTTAATCAGGCAGAAGGTCAGTTTCATAAAAACTGGCTATCTAAAATTGAAATAACACCAAGATACCAGTCATTATATCCACCTAAACCGGGGGCAGATGCCGAAGAAATTTGCAAAGCACTATTTCTGGAGTGCTCATTTAAAGCATCCTACCTGAACGGAAAAGCGACAACCTACTGGCCTGTTCGCCTGGTTAGGCAGGAAAGGGTTTTATATGTAGTGTGCAAGACTGAAGAAGAAGGCTTTTATGAAGAATACGCTCTTCACCGATTTTCTGGCATATCTATTGATTATGATGATGAAGCTGAAAATAAAGTGACCATGCAAAGGCCTGACTGGATTTCGTATGATGCCGAAGAAATAAACGAAAATAGAAAGCCACCTATAGTGCTTGATGGCCATCAGAATATATCAACGTTGACTCTTGAGTTTTTTGGACAGCCAGCCCAACACATGTCTGAAGTTCACTTTCATCCAGTTAAGCAGGAAAGAATATATCCTACAAAATTTGAGATACTGACTCCGAAAAAACCTGGTGAGAGAGCTGAACACTCGAGGATTACTGCTTACAATATTCCATATAACTATAATTTTCTAACCTGGCTACTGGGTTTTGGCAGTCAGGTAAAAGTTATTTACCCAGTCTGGTTGAAAGATGTAGTAACTGAGCAGTTACGGCAATCTCTTGAAAGGTATTAAAAATTGTAGCTTTTCAGCAAAAATCAAAGGGCAGCTATCTGAATATAATTTACTTATTATTACCTCCTTGTTTTCCAAATGCAGGACTTAGTTTATCTGATATATTATCCTCAATAATTTGAAGCACTTCGCGTGCTATATTGTACTGTTTAACAGTAATAACATACTTGCCATCAAACCAGTGACTTAAGTGCAGAGCATACGTCCCTTTATGCCCTTCTCCAATATGTTGCTTTAACCTTTTACCCACACCAGTAGTTGAAGATCCTACATACATTATTTTTGAAGGGGCGTTCATTGCTGGACAAGATCTTTCTCTAGTTTTTTTATACGATAATAGCTTTTCAAAAGTTTTCTGCGGGTCACCACCAATTTGTTCAATTATGTAAATGGCAGTATCAATATGTTTTAATTCAGAGAAAAATTTATCGAATTCACCAGTATTATCAAATATAAATTCATTTATGCTTTTTGCCTTTTTTGCTTCTTCACAATTTGATATTAAACGATCAATATAACTCATATCTTTCCTCCAAATAAATATTAATTAAATACTTATCCTGTGATTATATTACTAGTGACTTACGGCATTTTACTTTAAAACGGTAGGAGAATGGCTTGAAATCTTAGCTATAATTTTAACTGGTTATGCTTTTTATTTGAATAAGCTATTCCACGATTCAGTAGTGTTTTAAAACCATTTTATTTCATGAAATTTATTCAATCTTCTTCCCATTTAGTGAAATCTTTTGTGGACCACTCCCTTTATGGTGCTTAATCAGTTCGGCTCTAGAAAGTACAGGCGCTATATATGTAGCTCGCCTTGTATGCGTTCCTCCTTTAGGTATACCATAAAAAAAATGTGCTATATGACCATCTATGGTATTTACAGTGCAATTAGCATGTCCAATTACATATTTTTGTATATTTCCAAATTCCACACCATCAGTTTTTTGACGAAGTAAACACAGCACTTCCTGAAATTCAGCAAAATCAATAGTAACATCATTAGGTTTATCCTTTTTACCCTTAATTGTGAATATCACCTCATTACCTTGACGCTTAGCCGTAAAATCAGCCGGCCTTGCTAAGGTTTGAAAAGGAACAGTTTCACCTTCAGGTAGAACGCGTCTAATTTCGTTTAGCATATCCCTTATTCCTGGCATGTTACTTCCCTCTCTTAATAGTTTGTTTAGTAAAATACCAAGTATAGTTAGCATTCAGATTCCTGCTTTATTTTTTTTACGCAAGTCATTTCAGCTAAACATTAATGGAAAGTCAGGTTCCATACAAAAAGGAAAATTGAAAAACTGTTAACTATTCAGAACTAACTCTATGAAACTTAGATTCAAGCTCCTTTTTATATTCCCGAATTCAACTCATAAGTGCAACTTAACCTAGCTGCACTGTTAAGGAAAG
>CALCSG010000515.1 GCA_937894085.1 uncultured Gammaproteobacteria bacterium
CCGATTTTTCATTTGATTTTAAGAACTTATGTTTTTTCGTTCAGGCACTAATTAGCATCGATCTCAGTATCAATACCAGCCGGCGGTTCACCCATCCAGCTCGCTGTAAATTGCCAGTTATGCCCGGTATTAAGACTGGTGGCGTTAAGAATCAGAATAGGCACCTTGGCACTGCGATGCCAGTTGTGATCTTTCGGGCGAAAATTTTCATCTTCAGCAAACGGTTTAATGATCAGGTCGTTAAGGTATCTCTCTTTATTCCCCAGGCCGTCTTTTATGCGACTATATATCTGTTCCTCATATAACTCTCCCAGTCGATTAGTTCGAGAGTAATGTGCTGAAAACAGCATTTTAAAAGTAGCTTTCAGACTGGTCAGAATCCTGATTCGGATATTACTTTGCACACCGGCTAAAAAAGATTTTTCAATTCTGCTAATAATATTTATGTAATCATCTTTTGTAATTTCATCCTGTGCCGTTTTCTGCAACAGATCACGAACTTCCAGGTAATAATGTGCACCGATAATAGAACCACCTGAAACACAGGAAATGACTTCAACATGGCGTAACAAATCGAGTTCGGCCAGTCGTGCCAACACACCGATATGGTAAAGAGATGCGCGAAACCCGCCACCTGATAAAGCAAGACCAACCTTGCCCCTCATTACAGATAGTACAGCCGTATCACTACCCAGAAATTCTCTAAGAACCTCTTCAGCCCCAACAATTTTAGCCGATGTTCCCTGAACAGGTTCACTGCGCAATCTAAGCAAACTGGCCAGTTGTCTGGCTGTCGACTCCCGTTCCCAGTCAGGTACATTTTCAAGTGCATCAGCCTGTTTAAACCAGCTGCTGGCCAGTTCGTAATCGGCGAGTGCGAAACAGGCTTCACCAATAGTCACCAGCACCCACCATGCCTGCTTCATCCAGGCGTGTTGTTTTACCTCAAGTAACGCAGAAATTTTATCTAAAACTTCTCTACGTATAGTATCGGCCTGCTCGAAACGTTGCTCTGGCAAGTTTGATGAGCCATTAGCTTCAAGTATTTCCTTTTGTTCCAGGTAACCCAGAAGATCCAGTACATAGGCAGCATTGATAGCGTTATATCCCTGATCGACATGCCACCCATTAACTATGCCAAGCCTGTAACCCCGCAGGTAATAAGACAGTGAACGTTCGAGGTAAAGTTTGTTATTGCTCTGCTCCCATTTGCGCTTGTAAATGGCTCCGGCAATGCCCAAAGTCTCCTGATCCTGAGTCTGATAAACAGGGTCGGCATCATCAAGAATTTTAAAAGCATCATCCAGTCGCAGTGCAGCCGGAAGATCAGGGTCTTTGTAAGTACACAGAGCCAGTTGTTGATTGAGTTGCTTTTCCAGCTCCACATTAATTTCAGTGGCGGGTTTATTCAGTGTATATTTGAGTAATTTGCAGGCATCTCCGAATGCGCGGTCCTGGCTCTTCAACTTTTTGACCAAATTGAGTGTTTCAGCCGGATCTACCTTGCTAGCGCTGAGTAATTCACGAGCCTTCCTGATATTTTCACTGTGCTGTGAATTTTTACCTTCTGTATCAGCCATGTTTACACTCCTCAGGTTCTAATTATTTTTTGAGATTACACAACTGAGAAAAATAGAGTACCTGCATACTCTGGTAATTAATTTTTCCCATCCAGGTATTTGATAATAACAACTTCAATTCAATGGGTACCAGCTTTTTAACCTGAAAAAATCATTTGGGTGCGAAAAAGATAGGTAAGATTGATGTAGAGAAAACCTGCAGGAAGATGGGAAGTGCAGTACAGGTTAGAAAATATTAACTGCCTTGCATTAATCAACAGAGATTTTCGGGTAAGCTAAGCCTGCTCCACCCTCTTGCTTAATTCATCATGCCTGGATGCTTAAACCATTCATAAAAGCGGAACCGGAACGCAAAGCGTGCCGGATCCACTGTTACGAATTACTGCAATAGACTGTTCAACACGGTGCCGTCATTTCCAACCATGACGAAATAAGGAGGGCTCACATTATCAACCCATGTTATTCCAGAGAGCTGTTGATTAGTGCCGGTTGGTATAGCGTAACCAGTAACTGCATCAGGACTTACTACAAAGGTTCCAGATGATCCCACTGCACTTAGTACTGGATTAGCCAGGGATGATGAAACCAGCTGAGTCGCAGCAATGAAGGTAATATCGGAGGTTCCGGGATTATGTTTAGTCCAGCTCAAACCATCAGGGCTGGTCAGGATAGTATCGTTCGACCCCACCACGCCAAACTGGCTACCATCCCAGCTAATATCATTCAGGTCATTGTTGACATTACTGGTAGCCGCTTGCCAGTTTACGCCATCATTCGTGCTGGTCAGAATGGTACCATTCGTACCCACCACCACAATTAGATTATTACCATCGCCTGCTACACCTTTCAGTGTAATAGCAGAGACATCGACCGCAGGATCCAGTCCAGTAAGTACTGCCAGTTTAGTCCATACAGTACCTTCGCCATTGCTGGTGATGATAATACCATTTTTTCCTACAGCAATATATCGATCACCCAACCAGGCAACGTCTTCCAGGTTTGCAGCTGGCGATACTTCTAAATCTATAGAAGACCAGCCGGTTGATCCATCTCCGATCAGAACACTGCTGCCGGCACCCACAATCAGAAACTGAGAATTAACACTTTCCCATATTACTGCCGTCAGCGACTGGTTAGTTCCACTAGTCAAATCATCGTCCCAGGCATCCGCCATACCGTTTGCACTGTGCAAAATAACACCACTGTCACCTACTGCAACCAGGGTATCCACACCATTCCAGGCAACATCGTTGAGAGCATTGCTGGTGATACTCAGTTGAGGCGTGCCAGAGACTTCCTCAGAAAGAACAGACGACTCTCCATTTAAACTGGCCTGTACCCGATAGTAATAGGTATTACCAGCAATCACATCTCCAGAATGAGTGGCATAGGTAAAACCAGTTGCAGTAGGAACAACTTTACTACTATTTTCTGTGACTCCGGGTGTATTGCTTACATAAATCACATAGTCCGGGTTAAGAGGATCCCGTGTCCAGGAAATTGTGTTCTGTACTGCGCTACTGTCACCATCCCCGGAAACCACCTGCACATTCTGTGGTGCCATAGCAGGATCGAACTCAACAGTGTCATTGTTATTATTACTGCTGCTACAGGCAGCCGACAGGGCTATCAGGAAGTATCCAATGAAATACCCAATTTTTTTTAAGTCTTTTAAATTAATCATTGTAGAATCCTCAATTGTGTCACTCCATGATATTTCCCTAAGAGTGATTATTGTTAAAAACAAAACCAGCATCTTACTAAACAGCTTTACTGGTATTTTGGTTCCAACCAGTTTTGCATGTTCATTTTACAAGAGGAGAAGAGCTCAAACTCCCAGCTTCAAATTATGATCTTTTTAAAAAACAGTGTACTGATTTATGTCATTTTTATACAGATCATAAGAAAACTGATGAATCGAGATGAGTAGAAAGCATGGTTAAGGATAAATCGGCAGTAAAACTAAATTTATATAAAATGTAATATGGCTCGGGATGCTTCTAATTACAGTAAATACACATAATTCCGGGTTTTTTCGAGTTAAACCACTGTGATTCTCTTGAACCTGATTAACGCTCTACGGCAACTTAGGTCGTGTTACCCGGGATGTTGTTTTTTGCTGGCTTGATAAATTATTAAGCGTCATGTCCAAACTGCAGTGTTCTATATAACTGTATTATTTCATCAGCCAGTTGCTGCTGCCCGCAATACAAAAACCCACGATGGTTCATATAAGTAGTACCTGCCCGGTTAAGCTCCAATGGGAAACCGCTAATATCCGTGGCTATTGCATTCACTTCATTAAACACGCAGGCAGTTGCAGCATAGTCCCAGATACTGCCACCACTATTCTCCTTTCGGGGGAATTTAAAGTAACAGCTGTTGGCCTGCTGAAGAATGTTGCAGGCATTCATTACCGCGCCGTCTTTAAATTGAATATTTGCACCGTTTAATCCCAGTCTCTGCGCAATTTCATTTAACCCGTCACGAGCCTGTTCCAGCCAGGGGTGTTCTACAAAGCTCGGATCGGTTTGCAGGATAAGCGGTTGTTGCAGGCTTAATGCTGGTACACGAATGACCTGTTTATTTTTGTAAGCGCCCTGCCCATCAATGGCCTGATACAGGTTTAGTTCTAGCGGGTCGTAAACCACACCAATCAGCGGTTTTCCATTTTGTGCCACCAGTGCAATTGATACGGAATATCCCGCTGTCTTATTAATAAAAGCCAGTGTTCCATCCATTGGGTCGATACACCAGAAAGCCGTTTTTTGCTGACGCAAACCATCATCGGCTGACTCTTCCGCTAGCAGTGCCAGATTGTATTTATTACAGCTCGGTTGAAGGATTTTTATAATCGCGGCCTGGGCCTGTCGGTCAACTTTAGTCACAACCTGTGAAGCAGCACTACTATCCACTGCCTTATACTCAACATCAACTTCATATTGACTATAACTATCAATAATTTCGCCCGCAGCCAGGGCTGCATCAATAGCCAGCAGGCAAAGTTCATCTAGATCAATGTTATTAATACTCAAGATTACTCCCCGGGTTCAAACTTAAGATAGAAAGAGTCTCTCGCAAAGACGCGGAGAACGCGAAGCAAAACAAGTATTGTATTTTAGCATCAATAAACATTATGAGGTGTTACCCTGGCGTTCTTAGCGTGTTGGCGAGAGAAAATTTTTTCAAAAATCATTTCCTCTTTTGCAGTTGCTTTACGACCTTTTCTGCCAGACGCTCACTGTATCCGTGAATTTTCCAGTGACCGGGACTCCAGCCTTTTAAAAACCGGTAAAAGTCTGTCCAGGCGACTTCGTATAACGGACGCCATGCAGCTTCTACTCCGGCGGGATTAACGTCTGGTTGGTACAGGGATAAGGCCTGTCGTAAATATTTAAAATAGTCATCGAGCAAACCCTTTTCCTGAGACTCGCATGCAGACTCATCCAGACAGCTGCTAATAAAGTAGGCGACATCCTTCATACCACAACCTCCACCAACATATTGAAAATCGACTGCAGCAACCTTTGAGCCATCCTGCGAAAAACAGAAGTTAGCGAGTTTGGCATCACCATGCACAAAAGTCTGAAAGGCACTATCGTTTAGAGTTTTATCGATCAGACTGGCAGCCTTTTTTAATTCACCGCCTGCCATTGTTTGCAGTTCATCGGGACGGGTATCGAGATGCCAGTAAGTTCCTATATTCCACAGGCCTCGTGGCTTCTGGCCCATGAAAATCGCGTGAAAGTGTGCCAGCCAGTGTAAACAGGCTTTTAGTTCTGTCTTTGTTACTGAGCTTTTACGGGCCGGGTAACCGCTGCTGTCGAGATCTTCCAGCAACATTAATACTTCGTTGTCGTGATGTTCCACAGCGAAACAATGTGGCACGCGACAATCCTCGTCGCACTGGCTGGCCCAGAATTCGTACCAGGCAGTTTCTACCTGATAGGAATGCAACTTACGCTGATGTGAGTTATTGGTATTCCAGCCAAGCGGGTGTTTATGTTGTTGCGGTAAACGCACATGCTTGACTACCACGGTGTTGAGTTTACAGCCGGTCAGGTCGTAGCGATCAATACTGCCATAACCACTCCACAAACTTTGGATGCTACCAGCGTAAAACAGTTCGGTTGCGCCAGTGGATTTCAGGATTATATTGCTAAGTTTGTTATCCATGAATTAATACTGATGAAAATGAAAGGCAATAATACAGTAAACCTGTCAAACCCGACATTAGCCAAAGATTATGACTTTCATCAACAACTTTATCGGGATAGTTATGAACGTTTATTTCACAATATCAAAACGGATAATTTCCTGTTACCTTTGCGTTCTAGCAGAAACAGTAATACTGTATAGAATATGGACCTAAAAAAATCACTTGAATCGCGAAAGGCTACGCAAGGTCTTGATGCACCTGATAAAATATAAAACACACTCTTCACCAATCAGGTGACCACGGTGTTTTATATTTCACCATGCACATCAATCTCTTACGCATCTTTTTCGCTCTCAAATGATTTTTCTAGGATGAAGCGAAAAACTTATGGTACAACGACTGCAAGGCCCAATCGGCGTAACATACTCTGAAGCCGATGTGAAAAAGAAATATTCCCATGTTTCATTACCACGGCAGTTTGATGAAAACATCTAGTTCGATGAAACACGGGCAGTGAAACTTTTAAGCAAAAGACGCTGAAAACTAAAGACTACATTATTAATATGCATGTTCTACTCATTAAATTTAGCCTTCAAATACCTTATTCCCGTTCTCTAAAGGACAAGCGAAGTCAGGTTAAAAGTTTAAAGGACAGGCTAAGCAACCGGTTTAATGCCTCTGTAGCAGAAATTGATGCGCTGGATAACCGGCAGCTGGCGGTAATTGGCGTGTGTATGCTTAGCAATGATAAACCCTATCTGGAACAGCAATATAGTCTGCTAGAAACGATGGTTCTGGAATATAAACAATTGGAGTTAATTAACGTGACACGTGAATGGCTATAAAATTATAAGTTTACATTTTTGTACAAGCCGAGCCTGATTCAGCTTCTGTAGTTAAATGTTGAGCATCTTTCTCTTTATTAAAATACCAATTTTGATAGACTGCGCGCCTTATCAATCGACCCTCCAGGCTTTCTCTCATGCAACCCATGCTCAATATTGCGATTCGTGCTGCCCACGCAGCGGGTGATTACATTTCACGCCAGGTGAATAACATCCCTAACCTGGAGATTGAATCAAAAGATACCAATGATTTTGTAACCCAGGTCGATAGAAATGCCGAATATAAAATTATCGAAACGCTTTTGAAGGCTTTTCCTGATCACAGTATTCTGGCCGAAGAATCCGGTTTACAGGGTAAAAGCGAATACCAGTGGATTATCGATCCACTCGATGGAACCACTAATTTTTTACATGGATACCCTCATTTTGCTGTTTCTATTGCTTTAGCGCGTAACGGCAGGCTTGAACAGGCTGTAATTTATGACCCGATGAAACAGGAACTGTTCAGTGCCAGTAAGGGTGATGGAGCCACTTTAAATAATCGACGGATACGGGTCACTAAACCCGTGAATATCCAGGGCGCTTTAATTGGCACTGGTTTCCCTTTCCGTCATAAACAACACTTGCCAGCATTTCAATCCATGTTTGGTGACATCTTTATGCAGGCAGGAGATTTAAGAAGATCCGGTTCAGCAGCTCTCGATCTTGCTTATGTAGCAGCGGGTCGTCTGGATGCTTTCTGGGAGATCGGCCTGCAACCCTGGGATATGGCGGCTGGCGCTTTAATCATTCGAGAAGCCGGTGGACTGGTCGGTGATTTCAGTGGAAATGACAATTATCTTGAGACAGGAAATATTATTACCGGTAACCCAAAAATTTATGCCGACCTGACCCGTAAGCTACAACCTCATTTAACAGAAGCTCTCAAAGCGTAAAATAATGTTTAATTGACCTAGGTCAAACCCAAATAAAACTTATGAGCAACTTGATTTAAATCAAATAAATTCCCTGTTTCTATCCTCTTTTAGACCAGTCCTGATCAAGTGGTATAAGCCTTTTACCAACCTTATATTACTTAAGGAATATAAATAAATCTAACTTATGACGCCA
Source organism: uncultured Gammaproteobacteria bacterium (assembly GCA_937894085.1). Classification (GTDB taxonomy): domain Bacteria; phylum Pseudomonadota; class Gammaproteobacteria; genus JACNJF01. Next base: position 7,695 of record CALCSG010000515.1, read on the forward strand.
CAAGATAAAACGTATTGAATTCTCTGTTAAAAGGAATATTCTACGTCGCGTTCAGTAAACGGTCATTTATATCTACGGTCATTATCAAGACCACTACACCGTTTATGTAACAGTTATTGAAAGTTGAAATAATCCTGTTTCAAGTATCGATATTTTTTACTGCAGTAAAAAAATAACTTAGGAGAAAATTAATGCCTACTTTTGTTCGTACAGAAAAATGCGATGGTTGTAAGGGTCAAGATAAGACTGCTTGCATGTACATCTGCCCACATGACCTGATGAAGCTTGATATGGACGGTTCTGAAACCGGTCATGCCATGAAAGCTTATAACCAGGAGCCTGAGCAGTGCTGGGAATGTTATTCCTGCGTCAAAATCTGTCCACAGAATGCTATCGAATGTCGTCACTATGCTGACGTTGTACCTCTTGGCGGTTCTGTACAGCCTTTACGTGGTACTGATTCAATTATGTGGACCATCAAGTTCCGTAACGGAACTATGAAACGTTTTAAATTCCCAATTCGTACAACTGCTGAAGGTTCTATCGATCCTTATGCTGGCAAGCCAGACGCAGATATGTCCAAGATCGAAGAGAACGGTTTCTTCAATCATAATGAACAGAACGGTTACCGCGAAGGCGATCGCAGCGAATTAATTAATCTTTAAACCTGAGGAAATATAATCATGGCAGGTGAATTTGGAAATCCAGAAGTTGTCGAAGAAACAGTAGACATCTTAATGATCGGTGGCGGTATGGCCAACTGTGGTGCTGCATTTGAAATTATGCAGTGGGCTAAAGGTACTGATCTTAAAATTAAATTAGTTGATAAAGCGGCTATGGATCGTTCTGGTGCTGTTGCACAGGGTCTTTCTGCAATCAACACTTATATCGGTTCTGAGCAAGATCCAGCAGATTACGCTCGTATGGTATCAAACGATCTGATGGGTATTACCCGTGACGATCTGGCATACGACTTAGGTCGTCATGTAGATGAATCTGTACACCTTTTCGAAGAATGGGGACTGCCTATCTGGAAAACTGACGAAAACGGCGAACGTTTCGACGGTTCTAAAGGTATGACTCCTTTGAAAGATGGTGGTAAGCCAGTACGTTCTGGTAAATGGCAGATCATGATCAACGGTGAATCTTACAAGTGGATCGTTGCAGAAGCTGCAAAGAAAGCACTGGGTATTGAGAACATCGAAGAGCGTATCTTCATCGTTAAACTGATTAACGACAAGAACGATCCTTCACGTATTGCTGGAGCCGTTGGGTTCTCAGTTCGTGAAAACAAAATCGTTGTTTATACTGCTAAAGCAATTCTGTTAGCGGCTGGTGGTTGTGTAAACATCTTCCGTCCTCGCTCAGTGGGTGAAGGAACAGGTCGTGCATGGTATCCAGTATGGAACGCAGGTTCTACATACTCAATGGCTGCTGAAGCAGGCGCTGAGTTAACACTGATGGAAAATCGTTTCGTACCAACACGTTTTAAAGACGGATACGGTCCTGTTGGCGCATGGTTCTTACTATTCAAAGCTAAAGCAACTAACGCTTTCGGCGAAGTCTATATGGATCGCAACAAAGAAATGCTGAACGACTATCCTCCTTATGGTCAGGCTGCCGTTCCTGCTTCCTGCTTACGTAACCACCTGATGCTGAAGGAAATGAAGGAAGGACGCGGTCCTATCTACATGGATACAGTAACAGCACTGGCTAATCTGCGTGAAACTCTGTCTCCACGTGAAGTAAAGCATCTGGAAGCTGAAGCATGGGAAGATTTCCTTGATATGTGTGTTGGCCAATGTGGTGTATGGGTTGGTGAAAACATCGAGCCTGAGAAGAAAAACTCAGAATTGATGCCTACTGAACCATATCTGTTAGGCTCTCACTCTGGTTGTTGTGGTATCTGGACTTCAGGTCCTACAGATGTTGGCGCGCCAACTACTGAAACTGAAGAAGGCGTACCTTCTCACCTGCCTTCTGGCTGGAACTGGGGATACCGTGGTATGACTACTGTTTCTGGTCTGTTTACAGCTGGTGACGGTGTTGGTGCTTCTGGACATAAGTTCTCTTCAGGTTCTCATGCTGAAGGTCGTATGGCTGCTAAATCAATGGTTAAGTACTGCCTGGATAATGCTGATTTCACTCCTGAACTGGATACTCCAGTACAAGAGCTGGTTGACGCAATCTACCAGCCAGTTAGAACTTTCCTTGAGTTCAAAGATTACTCAACAGCAATCGACGTTAATCCTAACTACATCACTCCTAAAATGCTTCAGTTCCGTTTACAGAAGATCATGGACGAGTATGTAGCAGGTGTTGCAACTTACTACACAACTAACGCAGAAATGCTGAAAGTTGCTGGTGAGAAGCTGGACATGCTGAAAGAAGATGCTATGAAGATGCGTGCTAAAGACCTTCACGAATTACTTCGTGCATGGGAAAATTATCACAGAATCTTAACTGCTGAAGCGCATATGAAGCACATCGAATTCCGTCAGGAATCTCGTTACCCTGGTTTCTACTATCGTGCAGACAAGAACTTTGTCGACGAAGAGAACTGGCATTGCTTCGTAAACTCTATCTATGACAAGACTACTGGTAAGTGGACATGCTTCAAGCGTGCACACGTTGACCTGGTTGACAAGTCTAAGCTGTTCAAATAGTAGTTATTTGAGCTGTTAGAGTTCAAAAGCCGGGCATCGAAAGATGTCCGGCTTTTTTTTTGCACATGGATGTGCTTATGCTGCGAGCCCATGGATGGGCAGGAGCAGTATTTAGCCAGGGATAATGGTATGGACCCACTCCACTTTATAATCGGCTTCAAAAGAGCC
>CALCSG010000516.1 GCA_937894085.1 uncultured Gammaproteobacteria bacterium
GGGGCAGAAAAACCCCTATTTTGCCGTATTACGAAAAATCGAATCAGAAATCGAGCCGGTTTATTCTGAAGGATTATTACAGGCCAGGGAGAATATAGAGCTGTTTGCCCAGGTACAGGACATGAGCGGAGATGCAGCCCCGGCAGGTAAATCTAATAAAAAAGCCGCTAAAACAGCCCTTAAACTTATCGGTAAAATGGGTAAAGTAGGCAAGCTTGTCGCCAAGGTCGGTAAAAAAGGCATGAAAGCCCAGAAAAAACTTGGTGGAGGCGAGTCTGCAGAAGTGACTGATAAAACGCTTGAAGAAGCGGCAGTAACTTATCAATCGTATAAAAAAGCACTCAAAGATCTAGCCTTTAATGCAGATTCCAGTAAGTTATCTTATCAGGAAACCTCAACCTATTTTGCCAGTCCGGTAGATGTTGCTGCAGGAGATGGTGCAGGATCGCTGGCCTGGGCAGCGCTAATCAACTTACAAAAAATTCTGGGTAAACCTCGAGAAAGCACCAGGATTTTCTGGGACCTGTATCAGGGGCCTGTGAAACTGGCTTATGAATACATGCAACAGGAAGCATCCTGTTATATTCAGGAGCAATGGGAAGATCAGGTTTTAGTTCAGATGGAAGGGGTGACTGAAAAAAATATAGGAAATACACTGATTGGCACAGAAGGATTATTATGGAAGTTTACCGAAGGTCCGGCAGCACCTTTCTTAAAGCAAAAAAGTAGAAAAGGCTACATTCCAACAAGGGTAGAAAAGAAATCCATAAAATGGGATGATGATTTCCTCGCCTTTCTCAATAATGCCAGTTCAGGTCGTCACATAGTTGGTGGTAATTTTGAAGTTACTATCAATGCCTTACCGACCGGCATTAACCAATCTGCAAAAATTTCACCCTATGCAACTTTTATTGATTTGCATTGCGCTGAAGGTGTTCAAACTTTGGCTAATTACAACTATTCTGCTTCCAATACTTTCAAGTGGTCATTAGCGGAATGCGGTGACGTAACTTTACGAATTGAAGTGGGTGAATTCTCACTACGCAAAGCCTATGAAGGGCAGAAAGGGTTTCCACGCTTTCTTGCAGATTTTCGTGATGGGCGCAAAATATTTAATGTAAAAGAATTTAAAGAGTTTAGATCCGCACTGGAAAACGAATCGGTTAGTGCCATCGATGTGAATTACGAATTTCGAGGTCAAAATCCAGTGATCAAAATGATTGAGGCAGTTCCTCTACTTGCACCGCCGACAGCAACTGCCTGCTGGACGAATCAGGAGTAACTGTTATGGCTGATATAAATACTGCTGATCAACATGACCGGGTCAATCTAGTATATGAAACTAAAATTGGCGATAAATCAGAAATGGTTGAATTACCCTTCAAGGTTCTGGTGATTGGTGATTTTACGCTGGATGAAAAATCAGCATATTTCGATGAGCAGGTGCCTATATCATTAAATCAGAACAATCATGAAATTGACGTTCTGTTTAAACAGTTGCGCCCGAAATTAAAAATTAAAGTCCCAAATAAAATCCAGTCGAATGATGAGGAGTTATTAATTGAACTGGAATTTAATAATCTTGATGATTTTAATCCGCACCAGATACTAACAAAAGTATCATGGATGGGGATGTTATTAGAGTTTACAGATATTTTGGCGAAAGCGAGTGATGTTGAAAAGCTGCAATTAAATGAACAAGACAAAAGCTTTTTAGAAAAGGTTTTAGACGCCGAAGATATTAGTTTACAGGAGCTGCAAAAAAATTCGGAAAACTATGGCTGGTTAATCGCCAGTATAGAAAAAAGCATCTGCGATCAACTGGATGAGATTCTACACCATAAAAACTTTACTGAAATGGAATCTATATGGCGCTCAATTCAATTTTTGATTGAACGTACAGAGTTTAATGAAAACTGCGAATTAGCCGTGTTAAATATTAGTAAGCAGGCATTGCTTGAAGATTTTGAAGATGTACCCGAAATAACCCATTCAAAGTATTACCAGATAGTTTACAGTGATGAATATGGCCAGTTTGGCGGAAGGCCATATGGTGCAGTTGTCAGTAATTATCAGTTTGGTCCGAAAGCGCCCGATATAAAATGTCTACAGCAGTTAGCCAGTGTATCAGCTGTGGCTCATGCCCCTTTTATAGCGGGAGCTTCGGCCGAACTGTTTGATATAGATAGTTATTCAAAATTCAGTCGATTACGTGATATTGCATCAATTTATACTCAGCCAGCTTATATAAAATGGAATTCATTTAGACAGTCCAGTGACTCCTGTTATGTTGGATTAACGTTACCATTTTTTCTTTTACGTGAATCTCATAAAATTGAAATAGGCGGCCTGCGTTATATTGAAAAAATTTCTAGTAAAGATACAGACTTACTGTGGGGTAATTCTGCTTTTCCTTTTGCATCCCGTTTACTGGAGAGTTTTGCCAGATATCGCTGGTGTTTAAACTGTACCGGACAGGATGCGGGTCAGGTGCAGGGAATGAACATGAAAGACGGAAAAATTTCTACTCAGTTTATCCTCACTGACCGTCGAGAATCAAATGTGGTTGACCAGGGTTTTATTCCACTAAGTGTACACAAGGGCGATGAAACAGCTGCCTTTTATTCCGCTTATTCAACACACATTGTAACGGCTGAAGAAAGTAACAATGGCCAGGATTTATCGGCACGATTATCGGCTCAGCTACCTTATTTGATGATAGTCAGCCGCATATCTCAATATCTCAAAGTTATGCAGCGTGAACACCTGGGATCATGGAGAAACCGCCGTGATCTGGATCAGCAGCTTAATAAATGGTTAGCCCAGTATGTTTCTGATATGGATAACCCGGCAGCCGGGGTCAGGGCAAGACGCCCTTTAAGACGTGCTGAAGTTAAGGTAAGAGAAGTTGAAGGTAAGCAGGACTGGTTTGTGACTCGAATTCAAATTACACCGCATTTAAAATTTATGGGCAGTAGTTTTGAGTTATCAGAAACCAGTAAAATGGAAAAAAATTAATTGTTTAAGAATTTGAGGACATACCAATGCCAACGCCAATACATTTAACCATCACAGGTGAAGAACAGGGTGAAATCGAAGGCTCGTGCGAATGGCTTGATAGAGAAGGTACTATCCTGGTTCAGGCTTTTGATCATGTCGTAGAAATTCCGGCAGATGATCGAGGCATTGCAAGTGGGCGACGTGTGCATCGGCCGGTTGTATTTACCAAGGAAATTGATAAGAGTACACCGATGTTATATCAGGCTCTATGTACAGGTGAGTTACTGACTAAAATGGAACTTCAATGGTACCGTATTGATGGAACAGGCGAAGAAGAACTGTATTACACCATGAAGATGTTTAATGGCATTGTGACCAAAATTCACCCGTGGATACCTAATGTACTTGATAAAAATAATGAACATTTAAAACACATGGAAGATGTGCATATATCGTATGAAAAAATAATCTGGACCTGGGAACCTGATGGCATTGAATATGAAGATGCCTGGAGCGGTTTAGACAGTTAAACAGGGCTTCTGAGTTTTAACAATGAAAGAGCGTTTATTAAAAAGGTTTACTCGATGGGAAGAATCGACCGAGGCCGGGTTTGAAGAAGCGGATTCAAATGCATTGCTGGAATCGATAAAAGATGATCTCGAGAAAATATACAACACAAAAAGAGGCACTGTTTTAATAGATGAAGATTTTGGTATTCCAGATTTTAGTCACATGTTAAATGGCTACACAGCACCTGATGTCGGTTATATTCTGCAACAATTACTTTTACAGACTAAAAAAAATGAACCGCGTTTAAACAGTTTACAGGTGAAATATATAGAGCAGAATAAATTTCCGGATAAGTTGCAGTTTCAGATAACGGCAAAGCTAACGAACAATGAACGTGAATTGCCTTTTAATGTTAATGCATTTTTAAGTGATGATGGCAGTATTAAATTAAACTCCTAGAGTTAAATGATAAAAAAAATATTTTAGAATGAATAAATATTATCAAAATGAGCTGGAGAAGCTACGTGAGCAGGCTGTGGAGTTTTCGCAGGCCTATCCGACTATTGCTCCACAGTTAGCTCAGGCCAGTACAGATCCGGATGTGGAACGCATACTCGAAGGTGTGGCGTATTTAACGGCTCAAATCAGACAAAAAATAGATGATGATTTTCCTGAGTTTGCGCAGGGTTTGTTAAAGCAGATTTTCCCTCATTATTTGCGTCCTGTACCTTCTACCACGATCATTCAATTCAGTCCAAAAGATATATTAAAAAATAATATAAAAGTTGAAAAAGGTTCATTTATTGACTCTACTGAAATTGATGGATTAAGTTGCCGCTTTAGTACGACTTTTGATCTTGATGTCTGGCCGCTATCGGTTACAAATGTTAAGCAGAATGAAACATCCACCGGTAGGAAAAGCATTGATGTAAGTTTTTCCATGAGTGGATTATCGGTTTCCAGAATGACTGGTGAATCATTACAATTACACCTGGGTGGTGATTATCATGGTGCGGTTGATTTATTTTATATATTAATGAACTGTGTGGATTCTATTGAGCTGGAACATGCAGGTTCAAAACAACCCGTTGTTGCAGATAAAATAAAATTAAGCCCGGTAGGTTTTGAAGATGAACATAGCTTGATAGGATTACCAAGTAACTCGTTTCCTGCGTATCGCTTAATTCAGGAATATTTCATTTTAAAAGAAAAGTTTTTATTTATTAAACTGGATAATATAAAACAATACTTACAACAGATTTCATCGGGCTCATTTAGCATTCGGTTTTTATTAAATGAAAAAGTCACGGTAATACCCCGCTTAAGCAATGAACGCTTTATACTATTTGCCACACCTGCTATTAATTTGTTTAAGCGTGATGCAGAATCAATGCTGAATGATCATAAGCGTACTGAATATAGATTGCGTCCAATGCGAAATAAGGGAAATCTATATCAAATATATTCGGTGGATGGGGTTATCGGTCAAAGCCGCCGTGCTGGAACGACCACTACTTACAATGATATCGGTCTTTCTAATCCGGATTTGAACTCAAAACCTGTATACCAGTTGAATCATCGTCAGGTTGAAGGTGAGGGTAATCAGGTATTTATCGGTTTTAGTTATCCACCAAAGTGGGATATAACCAATCAGGAAACGCTGGCTATACAGTTGACCTGCAGTAATGGTGATCACCCGTCAAAATTAAAGCCGGGTGACATTTCAAAGCCGACTTCCAGCACCTCTGAACTTTTGACGTTTAGAAATATTATAAAACCTTCAGATCATCAGAATGTTCCGGCAGGGCCTTCTATGATGTGGCGTTTACTGAGCCATTTATCGTTAAATTATTTATCGCTAGCCGACACTGACAATTTAAAAGCCTTACTCGGGTTGTATATTTTTTCGAGTAATACTGGTAATACACAGGAAGTGGGCAATCGAAAACGTATTGAAGGTGTGAGTAACATTCAGGTTGATAGTTGCGATGGTCTGGTATCAGGCGTCCCCTTGCGCGGACAAAAAATAAACGTAAGGGTTAATCCGGCAAATTTTGCGGGTAATGGAGATATGTATCTGTTCGGTGTGTTGCTGGATCGCCTGTTTGCCAGCTTTGCCAGTATCAACTGCTTTACGCAATTTAGTCTCACCGATGAATCTACCGAAGAAACTATTAGCTGGCCGTCACGTATAGGAGACAGGCCATTAATATAATAGACGATATTGTTGAAAATGGTGAGCAATATGATTTTAATCAGGCAGTACGCCTGTTAAATCGTTTATCCAGCGAAAATTCATCAGATCATAAGTCGGGATTGCGAATTCGTCCGGATTTAAATATCGATTATCCGCAAGCAGATATTGAGAAAATAAATGATTTAGGCGATGACAAAGGCTATGAAATTATTACCACATTTTTCGGCCTTTACGGTGTTGCATCTCCCTTACCAGGCTATTACACCGAAGAGTTACTCGATGAAGAATGGGAAGATCATGCAACCAGACGCGGTTTTCTGGATGTTATCCACCAGCAACTTTATCCTCTGTTATATCAGGCATGGTTGAAATACCGGTTTTCTCACAATGCCATAGAGGGCAATGGTAAAGCGTATTGGGAAATTATTTACAGCATTTTAGGGTTACCCGAGGAATTTAGAGAGTTTGGTGACTTATCAGGCTCATTTTTAAAGTACACGGGAATTATAAATCAGCGACCAAAAACACAAATTGGCCCGAATTCAACTCATAAGTGCAACTTAACCTAGCTGCACTGTTAAGGAAAG
>CALCSG010000517.1 GCA_937894085.1 uncultured Gammaproteobacteria bacterium
ACCGGTTTTAAGTCAAACTTAAACTCGATCCCCTCTGACACGGCCACCATACACAGTCGTTTCCTGTCTTCAAACGCTCCCAGCTCACGATCTACGATGACTTCATGAAGCTTGTACCTCCAGTCTATCAAGGTTTCTCTAATCATGTGCATAGACACAGTAGTCCGGTATTCCGGAACGTTTTCGAGCACCAGGATTGCTGGCGATAGCTCTTTAATCGCCATCAACCAGCCGATAAAAGCGGTACCGGCACTTTCATGGGCTTCAGCAAAGGCGAGTTTATTTTTGACTCGTCCTGACTTTGAAGCGCCCGTGCAAGGGCAGGCCCGCACAGACGATCAGCGGGGCCTTAAGCTCACTGGCCTCGATATCCTCGATGCGTCCCTCGATAACCTCGCACTCATAGGACCAGACAGGGTTATTGCTCCAGCTACTTTGCAGGTAGGTGTTTTCAGGCTCCACTGCCCAGATCAGGCCGCTGCGGATGTTTTCATCCTCAAGGCCTTTGTGAACGTAGTAATCCAGAATACCCGCACCGTGCGCCAGGCTAGCCATGGGGATAGGTCTGCCGTCTCGCAGCGTGTCGGCCAGGCGCGCCTCACGATTGAGTCGCATGCGGTCGAACCGGTGATACTCGATCGTGATTCGGCCCTCCTCGATGAGGACCTGAACGCGGTCGACATCCGCGAAGAGTTCCGCCAGCTGGCGATTGACCAGATCGATCAGTGGATAATACCGCTCACCAACCTTCTTTCGGCTGACGCGATGGGTACCCTCGTCCGATACGGTCAGACAGATACGGGAATGGTGGTTGTCTATGTCCATGGAATACAGGCAGCCGATGGCATAACCCGCCTCATCCAGGCGCAGGCCCTGTATCCACAGTCGTTTGCCGCTCTTGTGGTCGGCGAGTTTCAGGTAAGAGGTTTGTAATCTGCTCATGCTAGATTGCTCCAATAACATGACAGAGACACCCCGACAGGGGGTAATCCCTGTCGGGGTTGATGAAAAAGAAAAGTACTGACTTACTGATCAGGCAAATTCGAACACTTGGTGCGACACGCCGTAGCGCTTGAAATGCTTCAACAGGCAGTCAAGTTCAATGAATGTCCAGCCCTGCTCGTTGAGCAGAGCGCCGAATCTGGCGCGGTTGAAGGCGGTGTGATAATCGCTGTCCGGATCGTCGCATATACCCTGGGATGCCAGGAATGCCGCGATGCTCCCATGTTCTATCACGGTGCCTCCGCCTTCCTTGAACACATACACCTGGGCGTCGCGCAGATAGATCAGCAACTGATCGGATTCCAGCGAAACCCAGAAACTCGGATTTCGCTTGAACAGATTCAACCAGGGACTGTCCGGCGAGAACTCCTTCCAGCGTTCCCAATGCCAGATCGTATTGGTCATGTTCAGCTCGACGCCGAGTTGTTCCAGGTGTCGACAGCGCGCCGCCAGGTCCTTGAGATCGCCCTTGTTTTCCAGGTCATAGGGGCGATCGTAATGTTCCACGCACTGCCCCTTGAAGTAGATATAGCCTTCATGATCGACCGTGAGGTGCTCAATGCCCTGCAGCCAGGGCTGGCAGTAGCGGCCGTTGATCACATCCTCGTAGATCGAATCGAAGTCCTGCAAGCCCTTGTCGCTCAGAAAACCGTTTACAGCGCATTCGGTTAAATGAAGGTGCGAGGGCGACAAATCATTACCGTCATGGGTGAGGGAAATGATCGCTATGGCCTTTTCACAAATTTGTTCCAGATTGTCCATCTGATTTCTCCAGGGTAATCGACGGGGATATCTGTTCCCGATCGGGATACGAGTATCCCGTCAGGATGGTTAAAGAAACGAACACCACCTGTTGCCAGGTGCGCCGCCAGGCTGTGCTCATGGGCGGCTTGGGGCGTCCCGTCTGATCGACGGGACAAGGGTGCCTGATAACCTCAGGCGGGGAGTGATTCGGTCTTTCCTGTGCCTATTGGCATGGTCATCGACGACCCTGTGAATCGAATAGGGCAGGGGAAAGACCCCTCCGAAGAGGGGTGTGAGAACCATCGAGATCACTGCTTGTTGGCGTAGCGCGGACAAAAGCAGTGACGCATGACCCGCTCACGGCGATCGAAGTTGTGATAAATCCCCACGATGTCGTGCAGGAAATTCTCGTCATCCGCCTCAAGCAGCTCATCAAGCCGCAGGTCAAACAGCCTGTGTACACCGATGATATCGAGTACCAGGCCCGCGCGATCGATATTCGGATAGATGCCGGCCGCCCGTAGCATGCACTGATTGGCCTTTTCGATGTCTTCGTCACTGACATATTCGACCAGTGATTGACGACGCTGACCTCCCGCAACCTGCAAGGCGGCTTCATGCGCCTGCTCCAGCAATCGGTACTCGATGTTGCCGTTGCCATCCATCAGGGCCTGCACCAGCAGGCGCGCTGCTCGCATGGCCGCCTGATCGGCGCGAATCGTCTTCACGCTGACGTGGACATCAGGCCATGCTTCGTCGTCATCGAGGCTTGCCTCGCAGGTGAATCCCAGCGCTTCGCCTGAATCACCGACCTCCTCGTAGTCGTCCATCAGCAAGGGCACATCCGGGGTGTCATTCCAGATGTCGCCTGCATCGAACAGCGCTTGCGCCCGCTCGATGGCCTGTTCCGGAGAATCGGCCTCGATGCCGACCTGCACGATATGCTCGTAGGGCAAGGTGTATTGAATGACATGTTTCATAAAAAGCTCCTGTCAAAAAAAGTGACGGAGCGTCCCAACGGGGACAGCCCCGTCAGGGTGGTTAAAAAAAATCGCGTTACCGGATGGTAAACACGTCGCCTAAAGTCTCGCTGCCGGGCGTCATGTCCAGTCCGCGGATCGCCGGGACGAAGATATCGGTGTGCGTTCTCACCGTGATGGTCTGTCCCTTCGCGCCCGGTTCAGTGGACGTGGTTACCTGCTTGTCCTTGTAGGTATCGCCGCGTACGACAAAGACGCGACCGTCCTTGCCTTGCACGACACCGGATACCTGACCCGCGGCCAGCATCAGCGCCAGATGCCAGTTCGACACATCGCACAACGGTCGCTTGTGGCTGACACTGCGACCGATGTTGAAGAGCTGATCGTGCTGCTTCCACAGGCCCGGCCGGGCGCCCAGCGTGTCGGCGAGTTGAAGCCCGTCGAGCGCCACCAGTTCGAACCGGCTGGCGCCAGGCGAACCCGCATCGGCCCCAGGGACGACATACTGCACGTCGTTCCAGGTTTCCGGCAGTTCCTCCGCGGTGATGTCGCCACGTCCGATCTTCACCAGTCGCTCACGCGTACCCTTGTACTCGTCCGTCGCGGTCCACTCGGGTCGGATCTTGTGGCGAATGCCAAAGATCACGGCCTGTTTGAACTGTTGCTCCGGGGCCATGAGCGCCTTCACATCATGAAAGTGCGTGGCGATCCAGCTGCTGAATTCCTCATCGAGCACGTAGTACGGAACGATCAGCACCAGAACCCCGCCAAATTGCAGCAGGCCATTGGTGCGTCGATAGAACTCCTTCTCCAGGCGCAACCGGCCGGCCTTGGGATCGGACAGCTGTCCCCGGTCCGCCACGGCATCGCCGTAGGGCGGGTTCAGGAACAACAGGCCGTACTGGCGCGCCGAAATCATGCAGTCGCGCAGATCGCCGTGGATGCAGAAATCCAGCAGCTGCTTGGCGTGCCAGGCGCGCTCCGAGTCATATTCCACCCCGTAGGCCTCGACCTGATGTTCCGGCGAGGACGCGAGTGCGTGTTTGATCTCGGCGAGCGCCGTGCCTTCGCCGCAGCAGGGATCGAGGATCTTGCAGCGGGAGCCGGTGAAACCGAGCGCCTGCACGATGCGACCCAGCGTGTCGGCATCGGTCGGGAAATAGCCGTTCTTGATGAAATTGCGCGCGAGGCGCTGAAAGATAAGTGCCATGATGGTTTCCTCATGTCATGGGTTAACGAAATCAGGCCGCCTTCGAGGCCCGCAGTTTGTTTTGATACTCCTGTCCTCGATGCCAGGCCGTGTAGCTCAAGCCGTCATAGCGGTTCCAGTTCCAGATCCGTCGTCCGTCCATGCCATGGCTGAACGCCTTGGTCATGAGATCGAGCAGGGATTGCTGGTTGTCCAGCGAGAACATGAATCGCGTGATGGCAACCGGTTTCGACAGCCAGCGCGGTTGCTCCACCGTTTCCACAATGCCCTCGGTCGTGCACAGACGGATGATCAGATCATCGATCCCTCTGGTGAGGTTGCGCGTGTAGGTGCTTTTGGACTCGAGCAGCTTGCGCCGCCGGGTCTCCAGCTGCTCGACCAGGGAATGAAAGCTGATATCCAGGTTCGCGAACTGCAGATAGTTCGTCAGTTCCAGCGCTTCCTTGTCGACGGATTTGCGCCAGGCGGCGATATAGCCCTCCGGCTTGACCCTGCGACCATACATCTTGAGCATGCCGCCTTCGCAATCCTGGCTGATGTCGATGACGCGGCCCATGAAACTGCCGTAGTCATTGGCCTGGACCAGGCGCGTCGAGCGGCTGACCTTGCCCGCATCGTCGATGACATTGGATTCACCCAGCTCAACGAAGCCGAAATAGAATGGGCGGAAATCCGGCCCGCTTTTGATGATGTAACGATCGAATTCAATCGTGCTGCTCATACAGATATCTCCTGAAAGAAAATGACGGAGATACCGAACCCTGACGGGATACGTGTATCCCGTCAGGGTTGAAAAAGCGCCTCATCGGGTGATGGGGCACAGTGAAGTGGCGAACATTGACAAAGACCAATCGATTGATACCCTGATCCTCATGAAACTTGTCAAGTGCGATCGAGGGAAACTCGAACGATCCGTTTTACGCGTCGTGGTCGATCCCAATGCGAGCAGTGAGCAAATAGACGAAGCCATCGCCAGGCTGCTGCCCAGAGGGCGTCTGACTGCCGTCAAGGACGATTCTCCCGCAACAGAGCATTCGTCTGTACACGTACCGCGATCTCCTCATCCACCAGGCGCAGACAAAAAGTAGCGTCCGCTTTCACGTTGTCATTTGCCACGACCGCAAGAATCGTTCTGAGCTTGGCCTGACGATCCAGTAGTTCAGACCAACTGGCGGTTTCAAGAAACCGCAGAAAGCTCTTTACCTCATCTTTATCCATTGTGTATCTCCTGTAGAAAAGCGACGGAGATACCTTCCCAACCAGGATAGGAGTATCCCGTCGGGGTTGATGACGAAACGAACACCACCTGTTACCAGGTGCGCCGCCAGGCTGTGTTCATGGGCGACTTGGGGCGTCCAGTCAGATCGACCGGACAAGGGTGCCTGATAACCTCAGGCGGGGAGTGATTCGGTCTTTCCGCTGGCCACGTCTGCCACTTCCCGGCCAGTGGAAAGACCCCTCCGAAGAGGGGTAAGAGCGGTTACAGCAGGCCATGCTCCGAAAAGCAATAGGTCCCCTGGCTGCCGATGACGATATGGTCGAGCACGCGAATGCCGACGAGATCCAGTGCGTCGCGCAACCTGCGGGTGATCGCCCGGTCGGCTTCGCTCGGTTCAGGATTCCCGGACGGGTGATTATGAAAAAACACCACTGCGGCGGCGTTCCATTTAAGCCCCAACCGGATGACGGTTCGCGGGTAGACCGAAGCCGAATCCAGCGTGCCGCTGAACAAAACCTCGTCCTGCAGAATGCAGTGTCTCTGGTTAAGCCAGACCGCACCGAATACTTCGTCGTCATGCTCCGCGTACGCCAGACGCAGATGGTTCTGCATCTCGGCCGGAGAGCTGATTTTCTTGCCGGGACGATTACGTCGCTGCAGGATTTCCAGCGCAAAGTTGATGAGACTGTCCTCTTCGTCCTGATGCAGCTGATCGTCGATCACTCCTCGAATTACTTCGTCAATGCGATTGGTGGTTGCTATCGGGTTCAACATTAGTGACACCTCGTTGAAGAATAAAAGGAATGCCCCTCAACGCGGGTTGAGGGGCGAAGGGGAACAATCAATCCTCGTGAGGCAGCATGATCGTGATGACCGGTTCGCCTTCATCGCCGGGACCGATGACGATTTTCAGTGCGGTCCGTTCGGCTTCGATGGTGGTGCCGTCGCGCGGGATGACGTACAGCTCGAACAGGGTCTGCGATTCGTGCTTTTTCGCGCCACTGATGCCGTGTCGCGCCATCCAGCAGACATCCCACAGACGGCCTGCCTGATCCTGATAGGCTTGCCGATCAGTGTCGTCCTTGTCCCACTCGATGTAGCGGTTCCAGACCTCGCGCGTGACCGCAACGGGAATCTTGAAACCGGCCTCGCGCGCGGTGTCGCTGATGTCGACCAGATATCCATCATCCAGCGCCATGGCGCGGGTGTAGGAATGAATGACCGGACCAAAAAAATCGGTCAGGGATTCTTGTTGCTGCTGTGATTTTGACATGGGTCGTCTCCTGTGAAATAGGCGGAGACACCCGTGCCCACAAGCGGGAAGATGGGTATCCCGCCTGGGTTGAAATCCCTCGGATTGAGGGCTGAAAATGATGAATTGAGATGCCGGTTTGAAGTCCGTCGGGTTATTTTTCCCGGCGGTTCTCCAGAACAACGATGGCTGCGAACAATGCCCGAAACACTTTCTCCTTGAAGCCTCTAGTGAGGCGCCGATTTATTCGGATTCAATCAAGGCCATGTGATGACGCTTTATGATGCGGACAAAGCCTTGCCATTCATCACCAAGGCGATCCCATGCTTCGACTGCATCGCGATATGTGTCAGGGAGAAAATCCGCGCGATTGAGGACAAACGCGGCGGCAATCTGTTCACTTGTGCTCGCCCCGGTGGCCCCTGTGCGCTTGAGCTGTTTGGAAACTTCGATGATCTTTTCAATCTGCCATTGCATGGTAATTTCCTATTTGGACAAAGCGGGGAGACGGGATCTCCTGCCATGATTAAACGAAACGAACACCACCTGTCTCCAGGTGCGCCGCCATGCGGTGTTCATGGGCGGCTTTGGCGTCCAGTCATGATGACCGGACAAGGGTGCCTGATAACCTCAGGCGGGGAATAATTCGGTCTTTCCTGCGCCCGCTGGCAGGGTCATCGATGACCCTGTGAGTCCGAGCGGACAGGGGAAAGACCCCTCCGAAGAGGGGCTGGAATTTTAGGGCTCATATCACGCGTTAACGCGTGGGGTGATAGCGCAGGGCATCCGGGAGCAATGACTGCACGCCGATATGTCGCATCGAGCCTCTGTAATGAATACCGGATTCCGGTACCGGTTCAATGACACCGTGAATTTCAATGGTGTCGATGAATATTTCTTCGACTTCGATACCTTTGATCGAAGGCATGAGATGAGATGTATTGGGTGTATTGGACATGGCGGACTCCTGTGAAGTTGGTTGGACATTCCGTTGTGAGGTCTCGGAGAAACCGCAAAACGGAATGTCCAACCTCACCGCCATAAAAAACTCAGGGGGATGCAAAGCATCCCACCGTGAGTCAAGTTGCGTCGTCAATCACGAACGACAGATTCACTTGCCCGGTGATCGATCCAGGGTCTCGGTAATGACAACACATCACCAATCATTGGGACGACAGGCTCTTGATATGAGACCTGGGGCAAATTACCCGGAATCCATTCACCTTGAACGGTGATGGGTTCCAGGTCCTGAGGTTGACACTCCGGCGAACCAGGTACTGGAGTCGAGCGAGGCCTGTTCAGCGCGGCAATCAGTTTGGCGTGCAGATTACGGGCTTCGAGATAGACGACAGGGAACAGGAAAATGGTCGCCATCATCTGCGCGGTGCCAAAAGACACCTGGACAAACGAGGCTAAACCGATGAGAGCGATAAAGGGCATGATGTTCTCCGGAAAAACGGAGAGATATCAGCCTTGGGAAAGATTCAGGGACGGTATCATCCCCGAAGGATTAACGAAAAGAGCCGCATCCAAAGATGCTGTACCGGACTGGCTCGGCGGTACGATGGGCGCTTCCTGATGGAAGCAAGGGTGCTTGATGACCTCAAGCGGGGGATAATGATTCGATTATAGTTATCATCGCCATGTTGTAAAGTCTGAAATGAGGGTTTCGTTAAAGCGTCTGGTCAGAAATGAACGAACTTTCTCGGGATGTAGTTTTTCGGATCTAAGAAACCAGCCATTCGATGCCCGTAGTTCGAACGCTGCTAAACGACCCGAAGCGGTCATACATCAATCCATGTTTTCAAGTCCGGTCATGCGACATCACTGACATTCATGCTTCTGGAATTTGAGGGATCGGCATAGGCCGGTCTCCACCCAAACCGGCCTATGCCGGCCTTTTCATACATCGAAAGGCTAGTGAAGTTGAGCGAATACCTCCGGGTGTTGTTCCGCGATCCGAAGCAATGCAACCGCCGGGCCTTGCGGCGCCCTGCGGCCTTGCTCCCAGTCCTGGAGAGTCCGCATGCTGACGCCCAGCAACGCGGCGAACGCTGATTGAGACATTTTCAGTTTGGAGCGGATGATTTTTGGAGGGGAAGGTTCGGAAAGCTCCGTGACCTTTAACTGAACTCGCCCTTTTTTGTACTCCTTGATTTCTTTAATGCCATCCAGAATTTCAGCACCGATATCGCGCTTACTCATGATCAATTGCCTCCGCGATTTGTTTCAAGACGTGACCAGGGATAGTGGAGCGCTCCGACTTGCTGTAAATCGTTAGCATCCAGATTTCGTGATCCGGCCTTTTCCAGTAGTAGATAACCCTGATCCCGCCACTTTTACCTTTACCCTCTGGCGCCCAGCGCACTTTTCTCACACCGCCGGATCCTCTAACGAGGTCACCTGCATCGGGTTTTTGCATGAGGTAGGTCTGCAAAGCCCGGTACTCCTCGTCGGTCAGATATTTAGGGAGAAGCTTGGAAAAGGTGGTGGCTTCAATGAATATCATGCGAACTCAGTATACGGCCATGCCGTATAGAAGACAAGCATCTTGCGCCATTCGGAGTGGTTGAAAACTATGCTCGCTTGCTCTTTGCCTTACGCCACCCAACCGGTCTGCCTGCATTGTTGGGGCTCACACGCCGGCCGGTCAATTGCTCGATCTCATCCTTGAATCGATCGTTTCCCAGCGCCAAACCCTTGTTTATCCCTGATCGGATTTCACTCAGCAATTCGTCCTCCACATTCGCCTTGAATAGACTTCGGTATCTCTTCAGTCGACTTGCCTTTTCTCGACCCAAACTTAGATATTCCGGATGAGGCGTACACAATTCGGACGCTCGGCCCAGCGCATTGATCTGGTAACTTGACCAAACGTAATCCGCCGGGTCTTCAACCATTCCCCCCTCACTGGGTTCAGCTCAATATACCGGTACAACTCCAGAAGATAGCTTTCCTCCTGAACCAGGCAGGATTTGTAGCGTCCCTCCCATAGAGTCCCACTTCGACGATACTGAAAATTGAAATACCGGACATAGCGCCGCCCTACGGACTGCATCAGCATGCTGATGCCGGACGCCTCTCGGGGTGTGCAAAGCAGGTGGACATGGTTGGTCATCAGCACCCAGGCATGGATATCGACCGCAAATTCCTTCGAATAGTCCTTCAGTAGGCCGGCATACACTGCAAAATCCTCGTCAGACGCAAAACAGGCCTGCCGGTTGTTGCCCCGTTGGATCAGATGAACCGGGATTCCAATGGGAGCTATTCTCGGGAGACGAGCCAAAGAGATGGTCCTCCATTACACAGATCTGGGGAAGAGCCACATTTAATTTTCATCTGACCCAAATGGCACGCTCGATGCAACCCGCATTGAACTTGAAGACCGTATCCCCGGTAGCGCTTCCGGCAGCTCCAGCAGTGGAGAATTTGAGATCGAAGGCGTCATATCAAGCGTCACCCCCGATGGTTCTGGCGGCGGCACGGTCACCATCAATGGCATCACCATCAGCGTCAGTGACATCAGCCAGTTCCAGGCCGGGTTGCGGGTTGAAATCAAAGGCTCCGTGCTGTCCGATGGCAGCATCTCGCTGACCCGCCTGAAAGACGAGGAAGAAGACACCGTGCGCACCATCGACACCGTAGTCAGTGCTGACGGCGACAGCTTTATCACTCGCCTTGGTCTGGATATCGCCCCAACAAGCCGCAGCCGTCTTGAGGATGATACCGACACCCTGGGTGACAACCCGTCGGTTAGTGCGTTCCTCGGCGCCGTTAGCGGTGAACGCGTGGAGGCCCGAGGTTTTCCTCTGAATGGCGCCATCGCCTGGACCCGCGTCGAGATGGAAGATGACAACGACACCGATTGTCGCCTGCGTGGACCGGTAGCCAGTATCGGCGGCAACGACTTCACAATCGATGCCGGCAATATCGATGTCACGATTAATGTCGACTCGGTATCGGAAAGCAGCTTCGAAGATGCCAATGACCTGCCTATCGGGCGTCAGGCCTTCTTCAACCAGTTGTCGGTTGGCGCAATCGTGCAGGCTACCAGCAACGGCGCCAGCGGCTGTGTGACGGGCCAACTGACGGCTCGCGAGGTCGAATTTGAGCCGGAAAATGGCGTACTGTTCTCTGACGACAGCAGCAGCTCCAGCTCCAGCAGCTCTTCGAACGTCAGTGCCAGCGGTTTCGGCAACCAGATTGTCGCAGCGGTCAGCGATATTACCACCACCAGCTTCGTGATCGCCGGTGAAACCATTAGCGTCAACGCGAGCACTCTGATCGACGACTCCATTGTCGAAGACTTTCGCCAGGTTGAATTGAACAGTGGTGATTTGGCGCTGGGCACCTTGCAGGCCAATGAAACGCTGCCCAATCTGCTCAATGACGGTGGCATCTATGAAGTCATCATCGATCGCAGCGGCGCCACGCCGGTTGCCGTCAGCATTGAAGACTAGACTGCTACTGATACACCTTGACTTCAGGGCCTGATCAACCCTGAAGTCAATCTTCTCCTCCGTGATCACTTAGTGTTGACCCGCCGGACTTTGGAAAGGCGGGTTTTTTTTGTTTTCCAGTCCACACCAACGCGGCAACCCGGTTGATTAGCCTGTCGTCTGTGCGAATCAGAAAGCGCAACACCAGGGCCATCGTTTGCGTACGCATTGTGACTGTGTCGGTCATTCGGCCATTCTCCCCCGGGGTTTCTGGCCGACGCATTATGCGACGCATACCGCGAGAAACAGGCTGTGGGCCGCGAATTTCGGATCCTCCAACACATAAACAATTGATTTTGTATGGTCTTTTTCTTATGGCGCGGCCATTGCTTTCATGCACTGAGTAGATCAATCAATGAAGGCAAGCCACAAGCCGTACTGGATGCTGTGAATGCGGCCGGGTTTCGACGGTGGCGAGCTGTGAATTCAACAGATACGAACCGGGGCTGAGGTTAGGCGGCAAGGTGCAACATGGAATTGAATTGAGAGTTTGAAGGCCAATGAATCACGAGCGTAGACGTTATTTTCGTATTGAAGACAGTGTGCAGCTGAAGCTTTTGCCTGTCGATGAAGCGAGCCTTGAGACCCGGATACAACAATTCCATAATCAGCCGCCTGCAAGGCTTGGGTTGCATGAAATTGACATGCGACGCAGACAGCAGGCGGAAAAAGACCTGGAACGAATAAGTCAACAACATCCCGAGATTGGTCGTTATCTTGAATCAATGCAGCGGCAATTGGACCAGCTTGTCGAACTCGGTTGTGCTCGTACGGATGATGTTGTTGATCCATCCCCTGTGGCGGTGAACCTCAGCGCACAGGGCATTGCTTTGCTGAGCCAGAGTTGTCTGGAACCAGGCGCCATGATCGAGCTTCACCTGCGATTAAGGCCTGCTGAAGGCGGGATCGTCATTCTGGCGAGAGTGGTGCGGTGCAGGGCCGATGCGAAGGCTGCAAACGTCTACCGGGTGGCATTGGATTTTGAACATATTCTCGAGGCTGACCGCCAACGGGTGGCGCGTCATGTGTTTGACCAGCAACGCCTGGCGCTGGTCCAGGGGACAGCCGGAGATGTCGCTCGATGATTGCTCTGGCGATATGTCGCCTGCGCGCTGGGCTGCCCCGCTGCATGCATCGCTGTGTGTGACCGGTCATGCGCCAAAAAGCCTTCGCTGAATAACCGCTGCAAAAACTGACACGGAGAAAACTAAATCATGGCAAGAATACTGGTAATCGATGACGACGAACTCATCAGGGATACCCTGCGTCGCATCCTGCAGCAGGCCGGCCATCAGGTCGACATGGCCGAACACGGCGGCATCGGGCTCGAGGCTTTGCAGCGGAGACCGGTCGATCTGGTTATTTGTGATTTATTCATGCCGGATATGGAAGGGTTTGAAACCATGCGCAGTATTCGCGAGCGCCATGCTGATTTGAAGATTATAGCCATGAGTGGTGGTGCTCGCGGGCTTGACAGAGATGCGTTTCTCGACGATGCGGAAATCCTTCATGCGGATGCCACTCTGCCCAAACCCTTTAAAAATAGCGATTTAATCGGTCTGGTCGAGGAACTGCTGGCATCACCGTAGTGTGCAGCCTGGCCCGGGTGCGGGACAGGTTGTTGCTCGGTTTCATTAGACCACTACAGGGAGAGCTATAGGCATTCAGTGACGGACTGTTTTTGGTACCGGGGTGGGTGTTCCGCTGAAATGAAACATCCCATTCTCACCGTGTACAACTGAGGCAACGTCCGGACGTTTTCGTTTGAGTGGCGCATTGTGGCGTCACTCAGGCCCTGACCTGAGCGTAAATGCCAAACAAACGGGTTGAGGCGTCGCTTTTATACATTGCAAAATTCCGGAGAGATGCAACACCGTGACCAATGCTCATATGCACCTAATTCATCCCGGGGATGTACTTGAACTGCGGGTCGCCAGTCCGAGTCGCCGCGCGCTTTATCTGCCCCTGATGTTGTCTAGCCTGGTGGTGGCTGCCGGGTGCTGGTGATGTGGGCCCCGTTTGCCCTGCTGGTCGGGCCCTCCCAAACATCCGCGCACCGTATCATCCCGGCCCTGGCCTTGATCGGGTCAGGGATTGGGCTGGGGTTCATTATCTATTGGTTGCAACAGCCACTAAGTATCCACTATCGGTTGACTGATCGTTAGCTGCGTATCTTTGTCGGCGCCAGGCTGGTCAAACGTGTGGTCCGGGTAGAACTACGTTCGTTAAGCTGCCGCGGTTATGGTCCTGGCTGCTCGATGATTAACTGGGTGGCGACGCACGGGTTTTCGGGCAATCCTTCAGGGTTTACGCAGCAGACAGGGAACCGCTTGATGGGCATCCATGATGCCGGGCGGGTTTTGGACAAGCTGGCGCACTGGACTCTTGGCGATGAGTCCGAGGCTGAGCGCATTGCTGGTGAGTTCCTCGCCGATTCGAATGCGCGGGGACGCGAAATCCGCGAGCTTGGCGAGAGCTGTTGTTGTAAACACCGTGACTCGCAAAAAGTAACCGGTCGCGCGATGTTGTTGCAATTTGCGACGCAAAAACCGTGCGCGCCCATCAACTCTCACATGCGTTGCCAGTAAATTCGGCACTTGGGTGCGTTTTCTTACCTGGCGCAATAGTTGCATTACGATCATTGTGCGTGACGATGCAATTTTGGTGCATATGCACCTCGTATCTGACCTTTTTTAATTCTGACCTTTTTGAAATCGTGCATTTGTCCCGGGTTTGGGGTTGTGGTTCGCTTTCGATTGTTGAGGTATCCCGCTTGAAATTCATTTCTGACTGGTCGCTTTCGCGCAAACTCCTTACGGCGTTTTCTCTTATTCTGTTGCTCAATGTGCTGGCCCTGGGTCTGGCGTTGTGGAATGTGACGCGCCTTGCCGAGCGCCTCGATTTTATGATTGATGTGCGGGTGGAGGCCGTGAAAATCGCCGCCAGACTCAATCGGGGAGTTGTTGAGCTGAGGTCGTTTGAAAAAGACGCGTTACTTGCCGCCAATGCTGACGAGCTTGCACAATCGATTAGTGGCATCAACAAGACAGCGGTGCAGTTTGAACAACGGCTGGAATCGATCAAGGGCCTGGACCTGAGCGAGCAATCGCAACAGGTTCTGATCGGGATAGAGTCGAACTACAAGCTGTATACACATGCCTTGAATCGAGCGGTTGATCTCATCAAGCTGGGGAAAAAGGACGAGGCTGCCGCTCTGGCTCAGATTGAGGGGCGCAAGCTCAGTTTGCGGGTGCGTGATGATTCAGTGAGCTTTAACGACATTCAGGAGGCGGAGTTATCCGAAACCAGGGAGGCGGTCAGGCAGAACAGTCAGCGAATCTTTCTGATCGTGCTGCTGCTGGCGGTGGCTTCGGTATTACTGGGTATGTTTGCCGCCGTGTTTGTTGGCCGATCAATCAGCTCAGGCCTGGGCAGGCTGGTTGACTTATCCAATGCGATAGCACAGGGCAACCTGGATACGCCGGTACATGCCCAGGGTCAGGATGAAGTTGGCCAGTTGACCGGTTCGCTGGCCGCCATGCAGAGTGCGTTACTGCGGGCCAGAACAGAGGAGGCTCGTCGCGAGTGGCTGATGACCGGGTTGGCGCGTCTGAATGACGTGGTGCTCGGTGAACTGGCAACCGAAGTACTCGCGCAACGCGTGGTGTCAGAACTGTGTGAGTATACAGGCGCTAAAGTCGGTGCGCTTTATGTGGTGGAAGAGAGCGAGGGCTCCGAGGTGCTGCAGTTGTTCGGCAGCTATGCCTATACGCCGCGCAAGAATCTGTCAAACCGCTGGAAGCCGGGAGATGGCCTTGTCGGCCAGGCGTTCATTGAGCAGCGCCAGATACTTCTCGGTGAGGTTCCGGAGGACTATGTGCAGATTGTCTCAGGGCTGGGCGCTGTCTCACCTAGACATATCTGTGTGACCCCATTTCTTTACGAAGACAGGGTTCAGGGCGTCATTGAAATCGGCACGCTGCACGCGCAGGATGGCCAGATGCTCGAATATCTGAAAGATGCTGTGGGCATAGTCAGTACGGCATTTGAAATGGCCAAGAATCGAACTCAGCTCAGCCTGCAGCAGGAAGAGTTGAAATCAAGCAATCATGAGCTTCAGCAACAGGCGAAATCCCTGCAAACTGCTCAGGAAGAGCTGGAAACGCGACAAGACGAGTTGCAACGATCCAATGCGGAGTTGGAGACGCAGATGTTGCGCATCAAGGAGTCGGAAGAGCGATTGCGTGTTCAGCAGGAAGAGATGGAGGTGGTCAATGAAGAACTGCATGAGAAAAACGCCCTGCTGGAGCGACAGAAGCACGAAACTGAGGCGGCGCGCAGTGACATCGCCAGGCAGGCCGAGGAACTGGCAATCGCCAGCAAATACAAGTCTGAATTTCTTGCCAACATGTCTCACGAGTTGCGGACCCCGCTGAACAGTCTGCTGCTGCTCGCTCGCTCGCTGAAAGAAAACAGCGAGGGCAATCTGAATAGCGATCAGCTTGAATCGGCGAAGGTCATATTCGATAGCGGCAGTGACCTGTTGAATCTCATCAACGAGATCCTCGATCTGGCCAAAATCGAGGCTGGTCGCGTCGATTTGAAGCTGGAGAAACTCCCGCTGAACGAGCTTGAACAAAGCATCAAACTGCAGTTCGATCACATGGCGCGTAATCAGGGGCTGGAGTTGAAGGTGAACGTGCTGGATGGCGCTCCGCAAGAAATAGTCACCGATCCGGCCCGTTTACGCCAGGTGGTCAAGAACCTGGTCGGCAATGCCCTCAAGTTTACCGAGCAGGGCAGTGTCGAGGTAAGCCTGGCGCCGGTTCCGGCCGGGATGGACCTGTCGCGCAGTGGGCTGGACCCGGCGTCGGCATTTGCAATCATCGTCAAGGACACCGGCATCGGTATCCCGCCAGACAAGCAAAAAATTGTTTTCGAGGCATTTCAGCAGGGCGATTCCGGCGATCGTCGACGATACGGAGGCACAGGTCTGGGGCTGTCCATTAGCCGAGATCTAAGTGATCTGCTTGGTGGCGAGATACATCTGGAAAGCGAACCAGAAAAAGGTTCCATATTCACGCTGTATCTTCCAGTAGTTGCCAAAGAGGTCGATCATGAGATGAAAAAATCGACAGGCGAAGGAAAAGGGCCAGTCATAGATAAGGCCGGTACGGTACTTACTCCGAGTCAAAGCGATACCTCCGGTCAGGCCAAAATCATATCGCCCGTATCTTTCGATGATGATCGTGAAGCGATCAGTAATGTCGATCGCGTTATTCTGGTCATAGAAGATGACCAGCGATTCGCCAAAATACTGGTAGGTCATATACATAAACGCGGTTTTAAATGTCTGGTGGCACTGACAGGAGAAGAAGGTCTGCAGCTCGCCCGAAGCCGTCGACCTGACGGGGTGGTTCTCGATATTCATCTACCCAACATGGATGGCTGGTCCGTGCTCAGTGCGCTCAAGGATGATGTCAATACCCGCCATATACCTGTGCATATTGTATCGGCCGAGGAGCCGTCTAACGCGGGATTGCGCATTGGAGCAATTGGTCATGTCAACAAACCCCTGCAGAAAGAAGATATAGAAAGCGTCCTAAACCGCCTTGAGGAGGCAACGGCCAAAGCAGAAAAGCGCGTGCTGGTCGTTGAAGACGATCCCTTGATGCGCAAGGAAACCGTCAACATTATCGGTAACGGTAATGTTCATGTGGATGAAGCCGAATCGGGTGAGCAGGCCCTCAATGCATTACGTTCTGAAAAATATGCGCTGGTGGTGCTTGATCTGGGATTACCGGACATCCAGGGTCTCGATCTGCTCAAGGCGATCAGTAACGAAATCGATGATTTGCCTCCAGTGATTGTTTACACGGTGCGCAGTCTCACGGTGGATGAAGAAATGGCTCTGCGCCAGTATGCCGATTCCATCATTCTCAAGGATGTGCGTTCACAGGATCGGCTGCTGGACGAGGTCGCCCTGTTTCTGCACAGGGTGGTTAGTGACCTTCCGGAAGACAAGGGCAAGATTATCCGCAATCTGCATGAGTCAGACGACATCCTCAGCGGCAAGAACATACTGGTGGTCGAGGATGACATGCGCACCATGTTTGCGATGGTCAAGATACTCGCTGCCCACAAGGCCAAGCCGCTTAAGGCGGAAAATGGCGAAAAGGCGCTGTTGCTCTTGGATAAACAACCCGATGTCGACCTGATCCTGATGGATATGATGATGCCGGTCATGGATGGTTACGAAACCGTTCAGCGCATTCGACAACAGACTCGTTTTGCAGACTTGCCCATCATCGCGCTTACTGCAAAGGCGATGAAGGAAGACAGGCAAAAATGTATCGACTCAGGCGCATCCGACTATCTGCCTAAACCGGTTGACCAGGACCGGTTGATTGCGCTGATGCGCGTCTGGCTGTGCCGTTAATTGCGACCGGGGCGAAGTGTTTTGAAAATTGAAGATTATGACGCCGAAGTTAACGACATCGAGTTGAGTCTTTTACTGGAGGGTATCTACCAGCGTTACGGTTATGACTTTCGCGATTATGCGCGAGCCAGTGTGACGCGAAGGATGGCGCAATTCATGCAGGACAACAGTAATTCATCGCTGCTGGATATTACCGGCCGCCTGTTGCGTGACCCGGACTATTTCTATCGCCTCATCCCCTATTTTTCTGTATCCGTCACGGCATTATTTCGTGACCCGCATTTTTATGCCGCTTTGCGCGAAAAGGTTATTCCAATGCTGCGTACCTGGCCTAATTTTAAAATCTGGCACGCAGGCTGCGCGACCGGCGAGGAAGTCTATTCGATGGCAATCCTGTTGCAGGAGCAAGGCATACTGCCGCGTGCCCAACTTTATGCAACGGACATCAGTCAGGCCGCACTGGATACCGCAAAGGCGGGTATCTATTCGTTGGATACCATGCGCAAGGGTAGTGCGAACTATCACCAGGCCCATGGAGGCAACACCTTGTCTGATCACTATCATGTGCGCTACAACGCCGCGGCTATGAATGCCCAGTTGCGCCGCCGAATAACATTTGCACAGCATAATCTGGTGACCGACAAGGTATTTGGTGAGATGCAATTGGTGATATGCCGGAATGTGCTGATCTATTTCAATGAGAATTTACAGAACCGCGTTCTCGAGCTGCTCTGGGAAAGTCTCGACTATGGCGGAGTTTTGTGTCTGGGAGACAAGGAGACGTTGGCCTTCTCGCCCATTGTCGAACGCTTTCAGGTAATCGACAAGCATAATCATATCTATAAGAAAGCGGTGTAATTCCAATGCCTGTTAACAAAGTCCATGGAAAAGCAGCACTGGCTTCAGTGGGTTCGTTCGAGCACACCATTCCTCCACCTTTTCCGCACTGCAAATTGGTGATTATTGGCGCATCGGCAGGCGGTAGCGCGGTGGTTAGGGACTTGCTTGCCGATCTGACGGCGTCTTATCCGCTGCCTGTCGTGCTGGTGCAGCACCTGCATCCGGATGACAGGGGTTTGCTGGTCGAGAATCTGGACAGTGAAATGACAATGCCGGTTGTCGGCGTGCTGGACAAGATGCCGTTACGACCCGGACGTCTGCATGTGGCTCCGGCTGACTACCATTTGTTGCTTGAGAGCGATAGTCGACTGGCCCTGTCGCTGGATGCGCCTGTGCACTGGTCACGCCCATCTATCGACCTGTTCTTTGAAAGTGCCGCATTGATTTTCAAACAGGACCTGTGCGCCATTCTGCTCACGGGTGCTAATGAAGATGGGGCAGAGGGGATGCAGCTCATAAGCCGACTCGGTGGACGCACGCTGGTGCAGGACCCCGCCAGCGCGGCCTTTCCGCGCATGCCGCAGGCGGCTATCGACCAACATGCTGCGCAATGGGTATTAAGCGTAGACCGGATCGCCAAGTCGCTAAAAAATCTGGGGGCTGAGGTGAGCAATGGGTAGAGTTCCCGAGATATTACTGGTCGATGACCGGCGCGAGAATTTGTTTGCGATGGAGACCTTGCTCAAGGAAATGGACTGTGTCCTGCATAAGGCGCTGGACGGTGACATGGCCCTTGCGTTGACATTGGACCACGACTTTGCACTGGCGATCGTTGATGTTCAGATGCCGGGAATGGACGGTTATGAACTGGTCGAGTTTTTGCGCGCAAATCCCAGCACCAGCCAGATACCGGTCATCTTTGTGAGTGCCGCCTACGCAGATGAGCAGCATCTGTTCAAAGGATATGAAACCGGTGCAGTCGACTATATTGTCAAACCCTTTGAGCCATCGGTATTGTTAGGCAAGGTCAGAGTATTTCTGGAGCTGGCTCAATATCGTTTTAACCTGGAAAACATTATTCAGGAAAGAACCCAGACCATTGCCGACACCAATCGGCTGTTAAAGGCGGTGGCTGATTTTTCCACTTCGTTGCTCAGCCTGTCGGTGGAGTCCGAGTTTATAACTGACACTAACAAGGCATTAGGTCGGGTTTCCGATGTGTTGGGAGCAAGTCGCGTGTATACATTGCTGCTCAGACGCGACAAATCGTGCTTGCACATGTGTCATGAATGGCGCGCAACCGGCAAGCCGACACAGGAGGAAGGCTCGCGAGACTTTATCTGTTCTGAATTGCCCTGGATGAGTGGAATCCTAAAGACAGGGGCGAGTGTCGACGTGATTGACACTCAGCAGCAGTCGCAAGATGTACGTGATGAGTTGGAAAAACTGGGTTTTGAAAATACTCATGCATTGTTGCTGGTGCCGATGCGCGCAGGCATTGAATGGCAGGGTCTGATTGTATTTGAAGTCAATGAAAACCAGGATAGCTTTTCACCCTCTAGCCGTGAATTGCTAAAGACCGTGGGTAATGCGCTGACCGGCGCCATAAGTCGACACGAGACCATGAATGCATTAAGTGAAAGCGAAGAGCGCTTTCGTAATGTGGCAACAATGAATTGGGTCTGGGAAGCCGATGGACAGGGAAGATACAGTTATTCCTCAAGGAAGGTTCAGGATCTGTTGGGCTATTTACCAGCAGACATTATTGGTCGCAGCTACCTTGATCTGATCGAACCTTTAATGCGGACAGATTTTGAGCACGAATTGCAACGCCTGCTTGAACAAGGTTCGGCAGTGATTGAAATGGAAATCGAAAAAATTGCAATCGATGGTCAGGTGCGACAGATTCAAACCAGTTGTGTTCCCATTCGTGATGCTGACGGCAGCTTGATCGGGCTGCGTGGAACCGACAAGGACGTGACCGAGAGGCGCGCTGCCGAGCAAACTCTGATTCAGTTCAAGGCGATATTCGATAATGCCGGCTTTGGCGCCGCCATAGCCGATCTGGATGGCCGAATTACTTATTGCAACAGATGTTTTGCTGAAATGCATGGATACAATCAGGATGATCTAATAGGCGGCCTGTTATCGAACTTGCGTGATGAATTGGCGCAACCCGATTGGGATAAGGTAATTCAAGAAGTCCTTGCAAATGAGGGTTCTGCGGCCAGAGAGGTTCTGCATCAGCGTGGCGATGGCGTCACTTTTCCGGTCCTGACGGTGTGTACCCTGGTGCGTAGCAGTCGTGACGAGCCCTCCGGAATCGCCACAACCGCAATTGATCTGACCGAGCGCAAGGCATTGCAGGAACAGTTACAGCAGGCGCAGCGCATGGAGTCGATAGGACGCCTGGCAGGCGGTGTTGCGCATGATTTCAATAACATGCTGGGCGTGATTCTTGGGCAACTGGATATTGCGGAATTGCGGGTCAATCGAGGGGAAACCCCGGAAAGCAGTTTTTTCGAGATTAGAAATGCAGCCGAACGTTCGGTGGCATTGACCCGGCAATTGCTTGCGTTCGCCAGGATACAGACGGTTTCGCCTGTAAAACTCAATGTGAATCAGGCGGTTTCCGGCATGTTAAGTCTATTGCAAAGACTCATCGGAGAGAATATCACGCTTGACTGGAATCCCGGTAAAGGGATCAGTCCCGTTATGATCGATCCGGCGCAATTCGACCAGATTCTGATTAATCTGTGCATCAATGCTCGCGACGCGATACAGGGCAACGGAAGAATAGGGATCGAAGTGGATAATTGTATCGTCGATGAATCCACCTGTTCTCAACATGATGGCTGTAAAGCCGGGCCTTATGTGCGTTTAAGCATAGATGATGATGGCAGAGGAATGAATTCCGACACCTTGCAGCATGCTTTTGAGCCGTTTTTTTCAACCAAGGGCACTGGCAAGGGTACCGGTCTGGGGCTGGCCACGGTATATGGTGCGGTTCACCAGAACGGCGGCTTCATCGAGATGACGAGTCAGCCAGGTCAGGGTACGCGTTGTAATATTTATCTGCCTCACGCCAGCGCCGAGGCAATGAATGATCAGAGCATAAGCCCGGGTAATTTTTGCGCAGTGCCGGGCGGAACAGAAACCATTCTTGTTGTAGAAGACGAACCGGCCTACCTGAATACCGTGGCTGAAAAATTAGGTTTTCTTGGGTATCGGGTGTTAACCGCCGATGGAGCGGAGGAGGCCTTGCAAGTGGTCGATGCCAATGAGGGGGGCATCGACCTGCTGCTAACCGATGTGGTAATGCCTGGCATCGACGGCAAGGAACTGGTCAGGCGCCTGAGCGAGAAATACCCGGGCATCAAGAGCCTGTATATGTCGGGTTACCCGAATGACATTATCGCGGATCAGGGGGTGATCAATAGCGATGCAAAACTATTGCACAAGCCAGCAAGCACCGAGGATCTGGCGATCAGTGTACGTCAGGCACTTGGTGAATCAGTCGATATGATAGGCATCGAAATCGAATCGCCCGAGGCGAGTCTGTGCCAAAACGGCAGATTGGATACAGTGCCCGGTGAAACGCTGGAAGGTCTCAGGGAAGCTGTTCGGGACGGGGACATGATGTTATTCAAAAAGTGGCTCGTGACCTTGCAGCCCCTGGAACCTGATATGGTCCGCTATCTTGGCGAACTGGCAGACCGTTACGCCTTTGAACAAATTGAAAACTACCTGTCAACTATGGAGGCTGCTCATGAACGCCAGCACTAATGCGGTGGATAGAATCATGGTTATAGATGATCGACCGTCAAATCTCACCTTGTTAAGAGATATCTTGTACGAGAAGGGATACAAGGTGGCGACCTTTCCTCAAGCCCGGCTCGCTTTGACGGCGGCCAGGCGCAATCCCCCCGACCTGATACTGCTCGATATCGATATGCCCGATATGGATGGTTTTGAATTATGCAAAAAACTTAAACAGGATGATTGTTTGAGAGATATTCCGGTCGTCTTTGTCAGTGCGCTATCGTCAGCGCAGGATAAGGTGCAGGCGTTTTCTCTCGGGGGGATCGATTACATCACCAAGCCGTTTCTCTCCGAGGAGGTGTTTGCGCGTCTGGAGACGCACCTCAACTTGCGGCGCCTGCAGCGCGAGATGAGAAAACAAAACCTAAATCTCGAAGAGCGCGTAAACGAGCAGGTGCTGGAAATATCGGAGGCCCAGTTAGCTACCATCAATGCCTTGTCCAGAATCGCCGAATCACGTGACGAGGATACCGGAAAGCATATAGAACGCACGCAGGGATTTTGCCTAATGCTCGCGCAGCACCTGGTTGATAAAGGCCATTTTACCGACATCATCGATGCCGCATTTATCAACAATATTTACCATGCATCACCCCTGCATGATATTGGCAAGGTGGGCATACCCGATCGCATATTATTAAAACCTGGCAAGCTTTCAGCCGACGAGTTCGAGCTAATGAAAACGCATGCCACCATCGGTGCGGATACCCTTAACTCGGTATACCGTGAATACCCCAAGAATGATTTTTTGCGCATGGGAATCGATATTTCAAGGCACCATCATGAAAAATGGGACGGTAGTGGATACCCGGACGGGCTGGCTGGCGATGCCATACCGCTGTCGGCGCGTATCATGGCGTTAGCTGATGTGTATGATGCCTTACGTGCCAAGCGACCATACAAGACGCCTTTTGATCACGAGCGTACATTCAACATCATCGTCGAAGGTTCGGGATCGCATTTTGACCCTTGTGTGGTCGATGCATTCGTGGCGCAGGACAAGGATTTCGAGCATTTACATCAGCACCTAACGGATGACGATGCAGCAGATAGTCAAACACCAGCTTTTCGACAGCAGCTGAAAATGGTTAAAACCGAGCCCGTTTTCTCCGACTGATGCAAGGGCCTGATAAATCGGAGGTATTGGATGCGCCAGGATCAATTTATCGATTTTTTGCCTTGGTATTCAATGTCTGATGGCGATCAGGCGAGGCATTTTTTACAAAATGCCTGAATAAGGTTTTGCGATGTTAAAACTCAGGCAGTCGGCTTATTCTCTTATCGAATTGCTCGTCACTGTCAGCATACTCGGTGTGTTACTGGGTGTGATGCTGCCAGGCATGAACGAGTTCCTCAAAAACGAACGCCTGACAACTCAAATCAACAGCCTGCTTTCCCATCTGCAGTATGCGCGCAGCGAGGCAATTCTGCGTCTTCAGCCGGTGACGGTCTGTGCCAGCCGTGATGCCGCTAGTGTAGCGTCCTAAACTGCATTCTGAAATGCGACATTCTGACGAGCGCGGTT
>CALCSG010000518.1 GCA_937894085.1 uncultured Gammaproteobacteria bacterium
CAATATTAATGAAAAAACAATAACCGGTTATGCACTTATGACTTGAATTCAGGCAGGATAGATTTTATGAAAAAGAGTATTTCCCTAGTTTTAGGAAGTGGCGGTGCCAGAGGATATGCTCATATTGGAGTGATAGAAGCACTTGCGGAATATGACTGCGAAATTAAATCAATCTTGGGGTCATCCATGGGTGCATTGATCGGCGCACTTTATGCCTGCGGTAAACTTCAGCAGTATAAAGAGCGGGCTACTATCCCGATATCACTATCAATATTCCCAATGATGCCTGTGGTTTCTATGAGTTTAATCGAGCAGAAGAAATGATTGAGCCAGGGGAAAAAAATCGCAATGCAATGTCTTAACGAAAAATCAAATAAGCATTCTTTAAAATAAATCTACCTGATTCTTACTGAGGCTCAGCCGGTATTCATTTTTTATTAGAAGCTGAAGTATCAGTATAAAAAACTGTACTCTCGCAAAGGCGCAAGGAACGCAAAGGAAAAAAGACTGATTTATAGTCTTAACCTTAATAAACTTACCCGATTACGTACAAAGCTCCGCTAAATTTAAAACCAATAATAAAGTTGATGAAAATTATAAAGTTTCAACCATTTCAGAAGCATAAAAATCATTAAATATCAAAACCATTGTCATTGCATCCCTTGTTTCCGTTAACGGTGCGTCCATGCACCACTACTCCCGCTAAAAGCATGCGGGAATGACGGTATTTCATAATTTCATACTTATTAAAATAATATGCAAATTTTGCTGGCGGAGCTTTTTACGTAATCAAGTAAACTTATTGTGCCTTATCTTTGGGTTCCTGGTGTCTTCGCGAGATATCATTCTCTTTCATAGTCTGAGATGGCTGAAGCTCAGATGTACTCAGGGAAATATAACTAAAACCCTACCGAGTAACCAACCGGGACAGATCTGTTAACTTGATCTGCCCCTTTGCATAGGGTTCGCCTAATAACGTAACAGACAGACCTTAACTTTTACGGTTCCAGATATCTGAATTATATTCACTAATAGTACGATCACTTGAAAAACGACCACTGGCAGCAGTATTAAGTATGCTCATTTTTGTCCAGTTTTCAGTATCTTTATAGGCTCGCGAAACTTTCTGTTGTGCATCAATATAACTGCGAAAGTCTGCCGCTGTCATCCATGCATCACCAGGGCTGTATATGGAATTTATAATAGGGTCAAAGATACTCACTTCATAACGATTAAAATGACCAGATTTCAGTAACTCCATGACACGACTAAAGTCTTTATCGGCTTCAATAATAGCGGTTGGGTCATATCCAATTCGAGATTCAACAACCTGAGACGAATCCAGGCCAAACAGAAAGAAATTTTCTTTCCCAACTGCTTCAAGAATCTCAATATTTGCGCCATCCAGGGTACCAATAGTTAATGCACCATTCATCATAAATTTCATATTGCCAGTTCCCGAAGCTTCTTTACCGGCAGTAGAAATCTGTTCAGATAAATCGGTTGCCGGACAAATCATTTCCATTGCCGTAACCTTATAATCCGGCAAAAATGCAACCTGTAACCAGTCCTTGCAGCGAGGGTTCTGGTTAATAATTTCGGCGACATTATTAACCAGTTTAATAATATTTTTTGCCATCGCATAACCGGGGGCAGCTTTTCCACCAATCAATACACATCGTGGTTGCATATTTTTCGTATCGCCACGACTGATTCGATCATATAAGTGTATGACGTGTAAAATATTTAATAACTGACGCTTATACTCGTGCATCCGTTTTACCTGCACATCAAACATCATCGAAGGGTCAAAACAGACTCCACATTTCTGCTCGATAAATTTAGCTAGTTTTTCCTTTCGCTGCGTCTTAACCTGCATCCAGCGAGTACGAAAAGCTTTATCTTTGGCATAAGGTTTAAGTTGCTGTAACTGATCCAGGTCGCATATCCATTCTTTTCCTATTGTTTCATCAATTAACTTCTTTAACTCAGGATTACAATGGGCCAACCATCTTCTGGGTGTAACACCATTGGTTTTATTATTAAACTTTTCCGGCCACAACTGGAAAAAATCCTCGAACAAACCGGTCTCCAGTAACTGTGTATGTAAAGCAGCAACACCGTTAACAGAAAAGCTACCCACAATTGCCAGATACGCCATTCTAACCTGCGGGTAATCACCACCGGTAATAATTGTCATTCTATCAAGGCGCTCTACATCACCCGGCCAGTGTTGTTCAACTTCGGTCAGAAAACGTTTATTAATTTCATCAATAATTTCATAAATACGTGGTAGAAGTTCACTCATCATACTGACCGGCCAGGCTTCAAGTGCCTCCGGTAATAGAGTATGGTTAGTGTAAGCCATGCATTTAGTGGTTAATTGCCATGCCTCAGTCCAGCCCAGTAGATAATCATCCATTAACAGGCGCATCAACTCTGCAACAGCTACAGTTGGGTGAGTATCATTCAACTGGAAACAGTTTTTATCCGCGAAAACGCTAAAATCTTCTCCATTGTGCCTGACATAATGCTCTAAAATATCCTGCATACTGGCTGAAGCCAGAAAATATTGCTGTCGTAACCTCAACTCTTTTCCATTTTCACTGGCATCATTCGGGTATAGCACCATTGAAATTTGTTCGGCCAGGTTTTTAGAGGCCACCGCATCGGTATAACTACCTGAATTAAATTCATCAAGGTTAAATTCATCAGTTGCTTCAGAATTCCATAACCTAAGGGTATTTACCGTATCATTCTGATAACCAGGAATCGGCACATCGTACGGCACTGCCAGTACATCGTTTGTATTAATCCAGCGTGCATGATGTACACCACTTTCATCCTGATAATGTTCCGTATGCCCAAAATATTTCACCTGACGAGTATTTTCAGGACATTCTATTTCCCAGGGATTTCCTTTACGTAACCAGTGATCAGGGCTTTCTAACTGATAGCCATTTTCTATTTTCTGATGAAACATACCATATTCATAACGTATGCCATATCCGGTAACCGGTAAATCAAGACTTGCACAGCTATCCAGAAAACAGGCTGCTAAACGTCCGAGACCACCATTGCCGAGACCAGCATCCGCTTCTTCCTGAGAAACCTCCTCAAGCTCACAGCCAATTTTTTGCATAGTATTGCGAATGGGTTCTTCCAGATCTAAATTTAACATGGCATTATTTAACGTGCGCCCCATCAGAAATTCCAGTGACAGGTAATGTATGCGTTTTGCTCCGTTTTCAATATAACGATGACGAGTTCTGCTCCAACGCTCAACAAGACGATCCCGGATAGTCAAGGCTAGTGCCGAGTAGAGGTAAAAACGCGATTTACCATGCTCATCACGCCCAAGGGTAAACTCAAAATGTCTATGCAGGTCTTTCTCGACCTGTGATTCACTCATGCCTAATTTGAATTTTTTTTGTTTTATGTTCATTTTCATCTCACATTAATCGCGTAGATTTGAAGCCAATCTAATAAACTGGATTTCAACACTTATTGCCTGCTTATCCTTGAACGCGACAAAATATCACATTTAATCCAGGTACTCATAAAAAATTAACCCGTCCAATAAAGCTCATAGATTGTGTGCCGGTAAGCACAATTTAGGTGCACATTTTGAGGAATTTTGCATCTTTAAAAGCAAAAGTAGTCTTTGCTTATGATAAGGAAATAAGTCTACTGAAACACTATCCCTGCAGCTATATAAACTCAACATTCTGATCCAGGTTTAAATTCACATTACAGGCATCATACTTATTCACAGATAATTTCAAACTTCAGGTTACTTTTTTCAAAATCAGGATGAATCAGATTGATGATTCATTTAAGCCCTGAGTTGTTGAGGAAAGATAACTGAAAACTGTGTCCCTTTGCCGAGACTACTTTCCACTTCAAGCTTTAATCCATAATACCGGCAAATATTAGTCACCAGATATAATCCAAGTCCACTCGTACTATTCAGCGGGACTTTCTTACTTTTTTCCATAACAAAATCAATTTCTACCTGTTGCATTCCTCGTCCGGTATCAGTAACAGAAAATCCATTTTCATTCTCTGTGATGATAACTCTACCCTGTTCAGTATTATTGATCGCATTACGCACCAGGTTACCCAGTATAATTTCAATATGATTGTCTAAAATACGTACTTTAGTTTCGAATTCTTTATTAAATTCTAAAGTTAATTTTTTGTCAGCCGCCAATTCTTCATATTGTTTTAGTATCTTTTTACAAACATGAGAGAGTTTAATGGCGGGTAACGACTGATCGACCTTATCATAAAAATTTCTGGCAAAAAACAACAGGGATTCAATCACCTGAGCCATATAGTCCGTAGAAACTTTAATGCGTTTAAAAGCCCCTTTTTGTTGATCAGAAATACCTTTCAACTCCAGCAAGTCTATCGAAGTGCCAATCACAGCAACCGGTGTTCTTAATTCATGACTGATAGCCGCTGTAAAAGACTGTTCTCGCTCAACATAATCATCCATTCTTTTCATAAACTGATCAAATGAATGAGCAATTAACCCGACTTCATAGTCTCTATATTCTTTTTCAATTCGAATATTGCGTTCATTAGGATTAATATTGGCAAGCTCCTCAGCAAGGTTACTGACTGGCGAAAGAAATTTTTTAGATAACCAGATGCCCCCCATTAATAAAAAGCAAACGGTGAGTATTCCCCCTCCTATTAACAGCTTCAATAAATGCTGGCTATTTTTGTATATTTCTGTCATCTCAAAAGCCAGGAAAATGCGATCATTATGAACATCAAGAACCACCGCATGATAAATTTTATCCCCGACTTTTATCTGGTTATGAATGGTAGACTGTAAATTTCTTAAAAAATCCGGAATAGGTGTATCGTTTTCACGACTTAATAAATAAGCCTGAACAGATGCTGTTTTAGGCATTCTGATAGAAGGGTCTCTTACCAGTTCGGTCACTATTTCGTCAATCTCATGCCCCACCAGTGTGGTTAACATGGAATCCTGCAGCCTATTAACGATGGCCACGACAAATACAAAATAAAATAAGCTACTGGTAGCTGCTATCAACAGAAGCATCAGGGCAATTCGCCTGTGTAGCCTGAATTTAATCGGTGGTGTTAGCAAGTCTATATCCTACACCATGGATAGTGTGTAAAAGTTTTACGCTATAATCTTTATCCAGTTCACGACGAATAGCATAAATATGGGCGCGTAACACTTCACTATCCGGCGGATCATCATTCCAGACTTCCTGCTCAATTTCATGACGTGTAACCACTCTATGGGAATTACGCATTAACAAAATCAGAATTTTTCTGGGTACAGGTTTAAAAATTAACGTTTTATTATCTCTTCGTATTTCCAACGTACTCTGATCATAAACCAGATCTCCCACGACAAGTTTTTTATCTTTTATCAATGAGTTTCTATTTCTTCTATTCAGAGCAGATAACCTTGCCTCCAGTTCAGGTAGAGAGAATGGCTTGACCAGGTAATCATCTGTTCCTGAACTAAATCCTGTTAATTTATCCTGCTCAGTATCTCTCGCGGTCAACATAATTACCGGAGTTTCGTCTTCAAGATCAACACGAAGTTTTTTACAAAAAGTAAATCCATCCATACCGGGTAACATGATATCGAGTATGATGATGTCATACTCATCGTTTGAAACCAGGTTGATTGCCGTCAATCCATCTGCTGAATAATCTACAATATGATTTTTGCTTTCAAAGTATTCAGTAATATTCAAAGCGAGATCATTATTGTCTTCAACTAGCAGTATTTTCATCAGTCTGTTTTATTATTTAGATAACATCAGGTCAATTTTGGTTTTTACCCTGATTAACCCGTAATTTTTGTATTTAAATCACTCTAATACTACTCTGGTTCATTTAAAAAGTACTGTTTCTCTAAAATTAATTAACCGA
>CALCSG010000519.1 GCA_937894085.1 uncultured Gammaproteobacteria bacterium
ATACCGGTTTATTGACTGCCTGATTTTAAAGCTAATTTTGTTAATCAAACGAATCAAAGATGATGTCTCGTTATTTAATTACTCATTTTTTAAAGCACGAGATCACGCACCGGTACGAATAAGAAACGCCAGCGCCTCTATAAAAAACCAGAGACCAAAGATGCTTCCCAGTACTAATATTGCTGCAATGGCCGCTACGTAAAATGACCATTTAAATAAATTACTGATGACTAACATGGTTTTTTTCAGATAGCTAAAATAGATGAGACCATTTCACACGATCTAACAAAATTGAACAACACCTGAAATGTTAAACATTGTAAATTAACTCCTGAGGAAAACAGCAAAACCAGGGGGTAATTTTTGATTTTAGACTCAGTTAGCCAGAGCTTCAACCTCCGATATCAAGTAGAATAAACTATCATGAAATTAAACGACCCCTTTAACCGGCTTTATACAAAACAGCAAAGCGAATATCAGAGTTTTCGTGAAACGTTAAAAAATACCCGGATCAATAGTCATGCTGATGCCAGGCTTCTGATAAACAAGATCAATACACGTGCCCTGTATTTTATCCTGTTGATTTTGGGCATTGCTACGATCGTTATTCTGATCATACCCAAACTTAAAGTCATGGTGATCATTTTTGCAGTACTGGCCCTGCTCTGGGTTTTCAGCAGTACACTTAAGGGGAAAATGTATTTACGTCGTTACATAAACGAAGAATTTTCAGACAATTAAGGGGCTTTATATCGCGCGTCAAAACGTTGATTGCATTCATTTGTAGCGATGTGCGGCTGTGCAGCACTCAAGGGGGCCAGGTAAATGGAACTCGGCCGGCAATGACCAGGAAGTTGAACCGGACTTCATCAATCTATGTGCGCTTTCTATCTAATTTTTTTCCACCAGTGGCTGCAGCGTGTATTTAAATGTTATATCGTCACTAAACAATAGAGTCTCACCACTGGCAGCTGCCGCAAAGCTATATGCTCTAGTTTGCGAGGTTATAATGGGTGACATGTCCCTGCACTCATCTCTGGATAAAGCGCGAATTTCAATTAAACGAGGTTTCACTGAGCTGAGAGTCACAGTAAGGTTGACTTTATTTTTTACCAGTTGATGCGATATGGTCAATCCATCGAAAAGATCGACAGTAGAATATGTCTTTAACATTCCTTCCGGAGATTTCTGCTCACAGCGTAATTTTAAATAACTGCGTCTCAAGCCTTTACTCCAGCTATCCGTTTTTTCCGTTATAAATAGCTTCCCCCTGTGCAGTACATTAGCACCACTAACAAGTTCAAAATTCATCAATAAAAACTCACCCGCAGTAGCTGAGGCCATTGTTGTTAACATTATAACGAACAGTAAAAAACGAATTCTCACTTAATAAACTCCTTAAAAAGTTTCAGATAAAACAACTTATTATTACATTGGGTCATACCTCAATGCCGGTAAGTTAAGGTCTTTTGTCGTCATGCCCGCGTAGGCGGGTATCCATTTTAAAGGCCTGTAGGCTCGTTGTGATGGATTCTGGCCTTCGCCAGAATGACGCGAGTCACTTAACTTACCGGCATTGGGTCATACCTTGAATGCTTTTACGAAATAATAGCTGCTATCTGAAATCGTCAACCGATCAAAACAGTGACATATGTAAGAAGATGATATTTTAACACGGTTATGTTAACCGGTACTTTCATTATTTGTATAAAAGGCCCAGCTTTAGTTTTTGGACCCTAGACAGCCATCGAATGAATGACTGACACGTTTTGAAATGTAGGTATCACTCGATAAAAGCCAGAATTTTCTCATATGAGACAGAATCCTCGCTCAATGTATCACCAGTTTATCCAGCAGAAATATGACTCATTAGCCCCATGTTCATGGATGAGATAACACACACCAAGCAAAGAATCGTTATGAACCTCTTTCTGTTCAAGCACTATATAGATTTAAAAAAACCGGGGAGGATTACCCATAAAAATAATATCTGCCTGTACTACTTGAATAAATTTCTGCAATATTAAGCTTCCTGTTTAGATTTTTATAAAAATGACTAATTCAATGACTGCCCTTGCCAGTGTTATCCAGATTGCGGTTGCGCCAGTTTTTTTGTTGGCTGGAATTTCTGGATTTTTAAATGTCATGTCCGGGCGTTTAGGCCGTATCGTTGATCGAGCAAGATTCGTTGAACGTCGCAGTGCAGCACTGTCTGATGTATCTCGCCAGGAAGTATCGCAACGTGAATTAAAAATATTATGGCGAAGAGTGAGCATTATTAACTGGTCAATCGGATTATGCACTACCTCTGCATTGACGGTTAGTGCGGTGGTGGTGAGCTTGTTTGCCGGTAATTTCTGGGATATCCACATATATAAACTTGTCAGCGGGCTGTTTGTGCTGGCGTTAACATTATTGATATTTGCCCTGTTACTATTCCTGAAAGAAGTGCAACTCGCCACCAGCAGCCTGCGAATAGGCAAACAGTTTATAGACGATGTTTGAGAATCCAGAAATATTAACGTTGGGTACCATTTATGACGATTAATCTTTTCTTAAAGCAGGCGCGATCTGGTTTGTTATAGCCATATTGGCAGTAGCTAACGGTGCTTTTAGAGAAAGTATTTTAGTCCCCGCTATTGGCCAATAGTATTGCATTGCCCGCCAGGAGTCTTTCGGACTTAGGGTTAATCAATTATTATTTTTATGGTGACTTATGTCTCCTACCCACTTTTTAACAGGCATCAGGC
>CALCSG010000520.1 GCA_937894085.1 uncultured Gammaproteobacteria bacterium
TTTTCTCAAGATTAAAAGTTATCTCTCGCAAAGCCGCAAAGAACGCAAAGGTAAATGATGGTATGGAAATAAGTTGTTCTCAAAATGATAGCAATAATTGAGTGATACTTATCCAATCACCTTTTTACCTGCCTTTCTTCGTGCTCTTCGTGTCTCTGTGGTGAATATCTTTTTGGCTATTCTGCTAAATGCTGAAATAAACTAAAACACACTTTACCTGGCTGATTATTAGCCAGCTCCAGTTCGTAATTAAAAGTTCTGGCCATAAAGGCGGACTGGTACAGGCCTATGCCCATCCCCCGTCCTGAAGAGACTGGTTTGTTAAACAACTGGTTCTCGAGTTCTTCTTTAACCGGGGTGCCATCATCACAGACGGTAATTACGATCATTTCCTTATTGGCAGTGATATCGACGATGACTTCACCTGTTTCATTTTTGCTTAAAGCATTTATCAGTAGATTGTTAATCACGCTGTCGAACAGTTCAGGGGGGATCTGGTGGTTTATGGTTAGATCTGTGTGGAAATGGACTCTGCTCTGATCTTGTGATTTCTTAAAGTTATCAAGCCATTGTTGAATACTGGTATATTTGATAGAAGTTGACAGTTCAGGTGCCTTGAGTTTTGCTAAAGTCGATTCCAGCCGGGTACTGATTTGATTCAGGTTTTGCTGTAACAGCTTAAAAGGCAGGGGTTGTTCTTCACCCGGTTTGAATTGAACGATGTTAATCGATGTTTTAATCGACTGTAGAATATTTTTAATGTCGTGGGTGAGGCGGGCTCCGGTATGATGGATGGTTTCAAAGTGTTCTTCGGCACGCATTTTCTCCTGATTTAACTTTGACAGGTAAAATTGATAAGCCATCCGAATAAGCAGTATGGTGTGCTGCCGTAGAGCCTGACCGGGATTGGATTTAAAATAAATAGTGACTTCTATCTGGCTGGAAAGCGGGTGAGTAAATGAAATACCTTCTTTTTTTCCGGATTGAATGGTGAAAGATTCAAATTGCCAGTGAATGGCATTTAGCCATTCATTTTCCACCAGGTTGTCACAGGCTGCCTGCAGGAAATCATTAGAAGTTATATACGGTTCTTCAATTAGCGTTGTCAGGGTATTTATCCATGTTTCAAAAGGGCCGCCGATGGTCATCGCGTATCTATTCCACAGTACCCCTAAACCGGAATAACCAACGCCTGGATTCCAGAACCAGCTTATTCCTATGGCAAGCGTTGATACGATAAAAACGGTAAGTAACAGGCCTTCGATATAGTCAATGCCATATAACAGGCTGGCTACTATGCCTCCGAGCAATACCAGGAATACCAGCACGGTTGTTAAAATACCGTGCATTAAATCGATCTGGCTACGAGTCTGTCGCGTACGGTCAGGAACGGGGGCAAAGAAAAACACTAAAATGAAAATAAGGATGATAATTTGAATATAAGTGTCAAATTGTACGGGCAATGTTATCTGATCGAAGGTTAATGGAATTATACCCACTGACATTTCGAGAATAAGGATGGATAGAGCGAGTAAATCAAAAGACCTTGTTGTGGTCATGCTGAATAAGCGGCTGCCAATTAACCCGGTAACCAGCAGACTGAAAAAGAATAAAGACTCGG
This sequence comes from uncultured Gammaproteobacteria bacterium, assembly GCA_937894085.1. GTDB lineage: Bacteria > Pseudomonadota > Gammaproteobacteria > JACNJF01. Next base: position 1,622 of record CALCSG010000520.1, read on the forward strand.
GAGGATAATAATAACTGATGAGTATTAGTAAAATGACTGGAATTAAAGCGGTGGATAAGTTCAGTTGCCTGTTTTTATTCCATAAAGGTTGCCACAATAAAAACAGGCCATACAATACAATACTTAGCGAAGCGTCCAGGGCCGGGTTTTTAATAATCCAGATCAGGCTATGCAGCAGTAGTAAAAAGGTAGCCAGAATTTGTTGCTCAAATTGTAGTAAGGATTTAACTAACTTCATTGAACTTTATGTATAGAGTCGAGGTAAATTTTGCAGGTTAATAATGTTTAGCCAAACTATAGCATTGTTCCGCTATCAACTGCTGGGAATAATAAATGGCAGAATCATTATTTTGTTATTGATGATTTGTTCCGTGGCGTTTTTAGCTAGCCAGTTTGTTGCACAACTGGCGATCATCAACAGTGAAAATATTGCACTGGCGACAATGGCAGACTTTTTACGCTACAGTCTTGTGTTATTACTGATCATAAGCCTTTCTTACCAGATATCGCAGGATTATGAATTAAGCCAGTTTGAGCGTTTGCTGGCGATGCCTTTGAGCAGGTTGCAATACGTGCTGGCCCAGTTTCTGGTGCTGGTGGTGCTTGCTTTTGTGCTGTCTATGCCATTATTCCTGTTGATTATGCTGCTAAGCAATACGTCTGTGGCAATGTACTGGGCTTTAGCTACTTTCATGGAATTAATGCTGGTCGGGCAATTTACACTACTGGCGATTATTAGCCTGGAAAAATTGCCGCTGGCGGTGATTTTCAGTATTGCCCTGTATCTGTTAGCAAAGTCTGTATCCCTGATAGATTTAATTCTTTCCAGGTCGGCTCCTTTCTATGACGAAGAAGGCAGTTTTCAGCTGATACAGTTTCTATTTTCGGGTATTCATTATGTGCTGCCTGATTCCAGTTACTTTGCACTCAATAATGTGTTTTTTGAACCGGTGAATTATGTCGATTTACTGTCTACCCAGTTTATATCGGTCATGGTCTATAGTATATTTATTCAATCGGTTATCCTGATTGATTTTTACCGCAAAGAATTCAATTAAGAATGGCCGCAAGTCAGCGAAAAATTAGTCAAATTCCAGCTTTTTTACTGGCGGCTTTTTTACTGTTTTTTGCTACACAGCTATATTTCCACCATGCTCATAATAAACTATCAAACTATATTTACAGGAGTTTGAAGACTCCACTGGATGCGCAGTTTTATCGAGCGGTTTCATTTGGCTCGGAGCAATTGTTGAGCTACCTGTTACTGATACGTGTTCAGCTGCATGATAACCAGAAAGGACAGCATGTCAGCTATAGTCACCTGGATTATGAAACTTTAAGTAACTGGTTGATGACTCTTTATAATATGAATCCAGCGTCGGATTATCCTGCGTTTCTGGCATCCCGTGTTTATAGCAATGTGCAGGATGAAAAAAAAATCAGGAAGATGGTAAACCTGATAGAGGCACTTTTTAATAAGAATCCTCAGCAGCACTGGCGACGCATGACAGAGGCCTGTTTGTTGCTTAAACATCAGTTACATGATTTACCCGCAGCATTAAAAATAGCCGAACAGATTGCAAATTTGCCCGCTACCATCAAAATGCCGTTCTGGGCCAGGGATATGAGGCTGATATTACTGGATGAGTTGAACCGGCTTGAGTCTGCTCAAATATTAATCTCTTCCATGCTGCAAAGTGGAGAGATAAAAGATAATGATGAATTACGCTTTTTACGTGACAGACTGTTGAAAATTCAACAAAATCTGTCGAAGAATAAACAGAATTAAGGATTGAGGGATAATTCAAAATGATTAAGATTTTATATTTAATGCATAAAGTTAAATTGGCATTAAAAATGCTTTATCTATAACTATAACTAAATTAACAGGAACTTATTATGAAATTACACAGCAATAAAGGTTTTACACTGGTTGAAATCGCTATCGTACTGGTTATTGTTGGTCTACTGATCGGTGGTGTTCTAAAGGGTCAGGAAATGATCACTAACGCCAAGCTAAAACGAATCGAATCAGATAATGCCGGTATCGCTGCTGCCATGTTTTCCTATCAGGATCGTTATCTGCAATTACCGGGTGATGATAGTGGTGCAGCAGGTCGATTTGATGTTTATGCTCCGGCAGACCCTGTCGATGGAAATGGTGGTGGAACAGTTGATGGCCTGTGGGATGTTGCTGCTACAGGAAATATAACTACTGATCAAACGGATGAAACCAATATGTTCTTTGCTCACTTGAGGGCGGCAGGGCTGGTACCAGGGGGTGGTACGGATGATACTAAGCCTTCTAATGCCTATGGTGGTCAAATAGGTATTCAGGATGGATCTCTGTTGATAGCAGGCCATGTGACAATTTTCGGACAAATTGAAGGCCCTATAGCGCGAATTATTGAAGCGAGGCTTGATGATGGTAATCCGGATACTGGACGCGTTCAAGCAGCTCTGGTAGGTGCGGCCGCTGATGATTCGATGGCTTCTGTGGCACCTGGTGAACACCCGTTGGATGGCGTAAATTACAGTGATTCAGTGCGCTATAACATGGCTTTTCGACTGTAAAAAAATATTTAGTTAAGTAAAAAGGCCTGCCTGCGAGCAGGCCTTTTTTTTGAGGAAAGTAAGTGTTAAAGGTTGATGCGTTAAAATATCAAATAAATAAAATTGATGTCCTTAGGGGGCTGGATTTATCCATTCAGCCGGGCTGTTATTATGCCCTGGCCGGTGAAAATGGCGCTGGTAAATCAACGTTAATAAAAATCATTCTAGATCTGATCCGTAATTTTCAGTCTGGCCAGGTAACCATCGGAGGGTGTGATCACCGCATCATGGAGTCACGCAAGTTGGTCACTTACCTGCCGGAAAAATTTGATATTAAAAAGGATGTGACCGGCTGGCAGTATCTGAGATTTGTGTACGGGATATATCGTCAGAAAATTGATAAAAGCAGAATAGAAAAACTGTGTGCTGAACTGGCTCTGGATGTTTCCAGGCTGTATCATAAAACCAATGACTATTCCAAAGGCATGAAGCAGAAGCTGGGGTTAATTAGCTGTTTTATGCTGGATAATCCGCTAGTTATTCTGGATGAGCCTCTGAGCGGATTGGATCCAAAAGCGAGATTTTATTTTAAGCAGTTACTGGAACGGGAACGCGAAAACAAACGTACTGTTTTTTATAGTACACACATGCTGGCCGATGCTGAAGAAATGTGTGATCGTTTCGGTATCCTGCATGGTGGAAAAATAGTTTTTGATGGAACTCCGGAAAGCTGTTTAAAGCAATTTAAAGCTCCAACTCTGGAACAGGCTTATATGAGTTGTATTGCTGAACAGTCTTGAGTCTTGAGTCTTAAGTCG
>CALCSG010000521.1 GCA_937894085.1 uncultured Gammaproteobacteria bacterium
CCGTGGACCTGATGTTCAACATCAACGATGTTTTCAGCTATACCCTGCCACTTCCAGTGACCGGTGACTAGCACGTCATTCGCTTCCAAAGTATGACATTCGAGGCATGACGTTGTGCCGTCATACTGATGATTGGTGAAATATTTTTCATGCAGCTGAGAAGAGTCATTCTCACCAGGGTTAGCAACTTTGCCTTTGCCTGAGTTTGGCAATGCACTAACGGCCACAGAGAGTAACGCAAGTGTTAACAGTAAAATAAAAGAGTAGATGTTCCTTCTTGGTGGTTTCATGATATTAACCTCATATTACAGGTGACGTAAACTGAGTAGAAGAGGTCAAGGCCGGTTTGTATGCTAATACAAATTCTAATGGACTAATTTCAGGTGATATCCAGACGTTATCTAAAACATTGTTCGTAAAGTATCTTTTGTTAAGGGTTTACTACAATTAACTTCAACGCCAGATTATCAGGATCCTTGTTCCTCACCCCTAAAGTCACCATAAATTTTATAAGGTTAAAGCTTTATGTACAGGGATGGTTTTTTTGAAACTGATTTATGTCAAAAAAGCAAAAAAAATGTATTCGAAGAGTGCTGTGGGTTTACCCGGGTCCCTGTGAGTAAATCTTTAATCAAGGCAGGGAGCCGGGTGGGGAGCGAGTTATTTTGCTTTTAGTTTTTCTCTAAGAAGCTGGTTGACCTGACCTGGATTAGCCTTTCCTTTGGACTGTTGCATAATTTGTCCAACAAAGAATCCCAGTACTTTTTCCTTACCGGCGCGGAATTGTTCGACCTGATCGGCATTATTAGCAATGACATCATCGATTAATTTTTCAATCGCCCCGCTATCGGTAATTTGCTTTAGACCTTTGCTGTCAATTATTTCATCAGCACTGCCTTCGCCATTCCACATTGCTTCGAAGACTTCTTTCGCAATTTTTCCGGAAATGGTGTTATCAGCTATACGCATTAGCAGACCGGCTAACTGTTCGGGTGAAATTGGCGAATCGCTAAAACCCATTTCCGATTTATTTAATGCACCTGTCAGGTCACCCAGTATCCAGTTTGCCAGTAAGCTCGACTGTTCGGGAGCGGCGTTAAGTGCGACCTCAAAGTAATCGGCAATTTCACGACTGCTGGAAAGCAGGTCAGCGTTATAATCAGACAATTTTAATTCATTGATATAGCGCTTACTTTTCTGTTGAGGTAATTCCGGCAGTGTCGCACGTATTCTTTCAATATCTTCTTCGGTCACTCGTACCGGTAACAGGTCGGGATCTGGAAAATAGCGATAGTCGTTGGCTTCTTCCTTGCTACGCATTGAGCGGGTTTCATTTTTTTCTGAATCGTATAAGCGGGTTTCCTGCACCACGGTACCGCCATCTTCGATTACATCGATCTGACGCTGGATTTCGTGGTTAATTGCTTTTTCCAGAAAGCGGAAAGAATTAATGTTTTTAATTTCTGCACGGGTGCCGAGTTCTGTCTGCCCCACGGGTCTTACCGAAACATTCGCATCACAACGCAATGAGCCTTCCTGCATGTTGCCATCACAGATTTCAATAAACTGCACCAGTGAGTGTATTTTACGAGCATAAGCCACGGCCTCTTTGGCGGAACTCATATCAGGATCAGAAACGATTTCAAGTAACGGTGTGCCGGCACGATTCAGGTCTATTCCGGTTTGCCCCGGGAACTGATCATGTAGCGATTTACCGGCATCTTCTTCCAGGTGAGCTCGAGTAATACCAACCACTTTGTTGACGCCTTCTTCGAGACTGATAGTCAGCTGGCCTTTGCCTACTATCGGTAAGTCCATCTGGCTGATCTGGTAGCCTTTGGGCAGATCCGGGTAGAAATAATTTTTACGTGCAAACACCGATTCACGACCAATTTCAGCACCGATGGCGACACCGAACTTAATTGCCATGTTGACGGCTTCTTTGTTTAATACGGGTAAAACACCTGGCAGACCGAGATCTACTGCACAGGCCTGGGTATTAGGTTCAGCGCCAAATGCGGTTGATGCGGCAGAGAAAATTTTACTTTTGGTGGCAAGTTGGGCGTGTATTTCAAGCCCGATGACGGTTTCCCATTGCATTATTTCACCTCCGGTGACTGACTATGCCAATCTGTATTCTGCTGAAATTGATGGGCGGCATTTAATAATCTGCTTTCATCAAAGTAGTTTCCGATCAATTGTAAACCTACCGGTTTACCACCCACAAATCCTGCTGGAATGGACATGCCCGGCAAGCCTGCCAGGTTAACCGAGATGGTATAGATATCCTGTAAATACATGCTGACAGGATCAGCGGATTTATCGCCTGTTTTCCAGGCCACTTCCGGAGTGGTCGGTCCTGCAATAATGTCGACCTGTTCAAATGCGCTGGCAAAGTCCTGACTGATCAGGCGTCGAAGTTTCTGAGCTTTGAGGTAAAAAGCATCGTAATAACCGGCAGACAGGGTATAAGCGCCGATCATGATGCGGCGTTTAACTTCTTCACCAAAACCTTCACTCCTGGAGCGTTTATAGAGGTCTTCCAGGTCTTTCGGATCTTCGCAGCGATGGCCGAAACGTACACCATCGAAACGCGACAGGTTGGAAGAGCATTCGGCCATGGCAACCACGTAATAAGCGGGTATAGCTATTTTGCTGTTAGGCAGGCTCACTTCCTTAACTTCTGCACCCATTTTCTGGTATTGCTGAATGGCTTCGTCCACACATTTTGCAACATCTGAATTTAATCCTTCGGCGAAATACTCTTTCGGCAGGCCAATTTTCAGCCCCGCAATATCATTGTTAAGTGAAGCGGAATAATTGTCTACCGGCTTCTCCATGGAGGTTGAGTCTCTACTGTCAAAGCCAGCCATGCTTTGTAACATAATGGCGCAATCTTCGGCAGTGTGTGCCATCGGGCCACCCTGATCGAGGCTGGAAGCATACGCAATCATGCCATAACGTGACACCCTTCCGTAAGTTGGCTTAAGGCCGGTAATGCCGCAGAAAGCAGCCGGCTGGCGGATAGATCCACCGGTATCGGTACCGGTTGCGGCAGGTGTTAAGCCTGCTGCTACAGCAGCTGCTGACCCGCCGGAAGATCCGCCGGGAACGCTATTCAATGCCCAGGGGTTTTTAACCGGGCCATAAAAGCTGGATTCATTGGAAGACCCCATAGCAAACTCATCCATGTTGGTCTTTCCCAGCATGACAGCGTTTTCAGCCTCGAATTTATCGATGACGTTAGCGTTATAAGGTGCTTTGAAGTTTTCCAGCATTCTTGAACCGCAACTGGTAACGACACCATCGGTGCAAAAAATATCTTTATGCGCCAGCGGGATACCGGTTAATGCACTAGTCTTGCCATCTGCAATTAACTGATCGGCGGCCTTTGCCTGCAGCAGTGCCTGATCTTCTGTGACCGTAATAAAGGCATTAAGGTCGGGATTTAACTGTTTGATTCTGGTCAGATAATCGCTAGTTATTTCGACACTTGAAAACTTACCCTGTGCAAGCCCTGTTTGCAGTTCTTTAATAGTTTTATTCATGCTTTACTCTGATCACTCAATAACTTTAGGGACACGGTATAAACCGTTCTCAACATCAGGCGCGATGGACTGAAATTTTTCACGTTGATTGGGCTCGGTAGCCACATCATCACGCAGTCGTTGTTGAGCATCCATCGGGTGTGCCATAGGTTGAACATCATCGGTATTGACCTGATTCATCTGTTCCACCAGGTGCAGAATATTGGACAGATCCCTGGCATAATCATTGACTGCATTTTCGCTGATGGCCAATCTCGCCAGGTGAGCGATATTTTTAACATCTTCAGTTTTTAAGGACATAACTTGATTCTTTATTGGGTGAAATGGCGGTATAATGTTGCCATAGTTTCAAAAACACGCAAACTTACCATAGAAAAGCTCTCGGGATAAGCAAAATCAGGCATTTCGATCTTGCTCTCAGGCTTACCCGTTGCTAGAGTACGCGCAACTTTTCAGGAATGAGCATAGAGATGCTCATTTTCACAATATATCAGGTAAAAACATTCAATGTTATCAGCATTACGTGGACTTCTCTCCAACGACTTATCTATTGATCTAGGTACGGCTAATACGCTTATTTATGCTCGTGGCCAGGGCATAGTTCTTAACGAACCTTCTGTTGTCGCGATTCGACAGGATCGCGGGCCAGGCGGGCCTAAATCGGTTGAAGCGGTCGGTACTGATGCAAAGAAAATGCTAGGACGTACCCCGGAGAATATTACCGCTATCCGGCCTATGAAAGATGGGGTGATCGCCGATTTTACCTACACCGAAAAAATGCTGCAGCACTTTATTCGTAAAGTACACGAAAACCAGTTATTCCGCCCCAGTCCTCGGGTACTGATCTGTGTGCCCTGTGGGGCGACTCAGGTTGAACGCCGGGCGATTCGTGAATCAGCTCTCGGAGCCGGCGCGCGTAAGGTTTACCTGATAGAAGAACCGATGGCCGCAGCGATTGGTGCCGGTATGCCGGTTGATGAGGCTCAGGGGTCGATGGTACTGGATATTGGTGGTGGTACTTCCGAAGTTGCGGTTATGTCGCTGAATGGCATCGTGTATTCAGCGTCTGTGCGTATTGGTGGAGACCGTTTCGATGAAGCAATCATCAACTATGTACGTCGTAACTATGGAATTTTAATCGGTGAAGCGACTGCTGAACGGATCAAGATAGAGATAGCCGCAGCCTACCCCGGCGAAGATTTGCTGGAAATTGAAGTCAAGGGTCGCAACCTGTCAGAAGGTGTTCCCAGAAGTTTTACATTAAACAGTAATGAAATTCTTGAAGCCTTACAGGATCCCCTTTATGGCATCATTAGTGCGGTTAAAAATGCACTGGAGCAAACACCTCCTGAATTAGGTTCTGATATTGCTGATCGAGGTATTGTATTGACCGGTGGTGGTGCCCTGTTACGTGATATTGATCGCCTGGTCATGGAAGAAACCGGCTTACCGGTTATTATTGCAGAAGATCCGTTAACCTGTGTAGCTCGTGGTGGTGGTCGTGTGCTGGAAATGGTTGATCAGCATGGACTGGATTTTTTAGCGGTAGAATGATCGATAAGTGTATTGATAATCGGGGATTTTTATTTACAAAATCTAATTCAAATCCGCTTGTCAGTTCGTCTGTCTGTTCACCTGCGTCAGTTTGCCTGGTTCAGTACGCAATTTCACGCACAACCTGAGCAACGGCGAGTAGCGTGAAAAATATATTCCAGCCCGCACGTGGTACGGTATTTCCTACCATATTCCTGATTGCACTGAGTGTTACGCTGATGTTTATGGATCAGCGTAACACTCAGCTGGAAAGCGTCAGGTCCGGTATCTCTGTCATGATATCGCCATTACGTTACCTGGTCAGTTTACCCGCCATGTCCGGTAACTGGGTGAAAGAATGGTTTAATACGCATAACAGCCTGGTGGCTGAGAATAGAACCCTCAGGCAGGATGAGCGGTTGCTCAATGCACGCCTGCAAAAAATGAATGTATTACTGGCAGAAAATACACGTTTACGCCAGTTACTGGGTTCATCTCGTAAACTTTCCGATGAAGTTATTGTGGCTGAACTACTGTCGGTGGATCAAAACCCCTATCGTCAGCTGATAGAACTCAATAAAGGATCTCTGGATGGATTGCAGGATGGACAGGCTGTAATCGATGATTACGGCATCATGGGACAAATTATTCACGTCGGGCATAATTCATCCACGGTAAAGTTAATTTCCGATCCCGAGCATGTCATTCCGGTACAGTTTATCCATAGTGGTATGAGATCGGTGGCTTTTGGTAATGGTAATACCGATGAGCTTGAGTTGCGTTATCTTCCGGCTACCGCCGATGTGAAACCGGGGGATGAATTAGTAACTTCAGGACTTGGGGGGCGTTTTCCGCCGGACTACCCGGTCGCCACTATTGTTGAAGTGACGCTGGATAAAACACATGGCTTTAAATCTGCCAAAGCTGTACCCAAAGCACGCCTGGACAGTAGTCGGGAAGTGCTGGTTATCCAGACAAAAGCGTTGCAGGTAGAACAGTGATTTCGCTCAACTTTTTTGTTATCCCACTCACTCTGATACTGGGCCTGACCCTGCAGATACTGCCATTACCAGATTGGGCGCAGATATACCGGCCGGACTGGGTCGCCCTGATATTGATTTACTGGAGTATGGCCTTACCCAAAAAAGTGGGTGTTGGTTTTGCCTTTTTCACCGGATTAATATGCGATGTTATGCAGGGCACCCTGCTTGGTCAGCATAGTCTGGCCCTGGTCATTATCATTTTTATTAATTTGAATTTATATCAACGCATCAGGGTCATGTCACTATCAGGACAGGCAGTGTATGTCATGGTGTTGTTACTAATAAATCAAATCGCGGTAGTGTGGATAGAGGGCATGTTGCAACGTAGTACACCCGTCATGGCGTTTTTTGGCCCCACTTTGACCGGTATGGCAATCTGGCCATGGATATTTATTTTACTGCGCGATATCAGGCGTAAGGCACAACTTTCTTAGGAATAAAAAAATTGGATTTTCACTATATAGATAGTAATAAAGCGCTGAAAGAATTTTGTTTAAAAATTCAGCATTGTAAATTTTGTGCCCTGGATACCGAGTTTGTTCGAGAAAAAACATACTTTCCGTTACTGGCGCTGATTCAACTGGCGACCGAAACAGAACAGGCCTGTATTGACCCGCTCACTATCGGCGATTTTTCACCACTGGTAGAAATTTTCGAAAATACATCGATCATTAAAATTCTGCATTCACCGAGTCAGGATCTGGAATTATTTTACCAGCAATTTAACGCGTTGCCGAAACCGGTATTCGATACCCAGTTAGCGGGTGCTGTTTTAGGTTATGCTAACCAGATAGGTTATGCCGACTTGGTTAAGCGAAAATGCGGTGTGCAACTGGATAAAAAATTTACCCGAGCCGACTGGAGTAAAAGACCTTTATCTGCAGGCGAACTGGACTACGCAATGGATGACGTACGTTACCTGATTCAAATGTATACAGATATGAAAGCAGAGCTTGAACAACGCGGCCGCTGGTCCTGGATACAGGCTGATTTTGAGAAAATGTCAGATAAAAAAGTGTATCAACTGGATGTTAGCGTGTTATGGAAAAAGCTCAGGGGAATACAGAAATTAAAAGGGGCCGCACTCAATAATGCTGATCAACTGTGTCGCTGGAGAGAGCAACTGGCAATACAGAAAAACCGTCCGAAACGCTGGATGATGAAAGATGAAGACTTAATTGATATTGCCCGTTTCAAACCGGAAAGCCATAAAGATTTAAGCCAGATAGGCAACCTGAGTGCAGACTATGTAAAGAAAAATGGTGATGCGATTCTGCAGGTTATTAAAGATGCGGAAAAGGTTGATCCATCCGACTACCCGAAACTGCCGGACTTTAGCAAACTCAATACAGAGCAACAGGCGATAGCAGATTGCCTGATGGCTATCTGCAGGGTGGTGGTTGATAAAAACCAGATAGCCCTCGCCTCAGTCACGTCCAAAAAAGAAATTGACCAGTTAGTGGCAGGAAAAACAGAAAGTAACATTACCAGTGGCTGGCGAAATGAAATGCTCGGTAAATATTTGCTGCAGTTTTTAAATGGCGAGATTAGTTTATCGTGTGTTGATGGGCGGCTGGAATATTCTTAAATGAACCCGGAATATTGCCCGGGAAATTCAGTTGACCATTTTCCATATGGGGGTAATTCATGCCAGGCCCAGATAGCAGCATGTCTGGGTCAGTTGCGGTGCCAGTAAGTTAAGGTCTTTTGTAGTCATGCCCAGTGAGGGACGGGTATCCATTTTATAGGCCTGCAGGCTCGTTGTGATGGATTGCATCCCTTGTTTCCGTGAACGGTGCATCCATGCACCACTACTCTGGCCTTCGCCAGAATGACGCTAGTCGCTTAACTTACCGGCATTGGGGTCACGGTTATTGATTAGAAGCTAAATGAATCAGAACATAATAGGGAATTAATGCGGAATATCACAACATTCGTGCGTTTAACATAAGCACCTGTTAGAAATAATTCAAAATGGATCAGGACGAAAATAAAATATCGAATGTTCATACAAGTTATAAACTTGCTCTTGGAATAATCTGTAATTGCATATACATTTGGATATATTTTTCGGCGATTCATTCGCAAGAAACCAGGCCAGTCACAAGTGATGTAAGGTGGTACTTAGGTCACTCATTGTTTATCTCAATGCTTCTATTTATACCATTTTCTTACGGTCTATATTTTTATTTATCGAAAATTGGCGAATTTATTAAAATACAAAAAGTGTATCGCCATAAGCTCATCGTAATATATCCTCTGTCGCTTATATATGTTATTTATCTTTATATAAAAACTTTCTAACAAGGGCATCGTGTTACCAGAAAATAGCTAACTTAGGCTTGCGTTCCATATTTCATGTTAAGCTTTTAGTATAAAAATTAGGTTACAGAAAAATATGGTAATTTTGTTTAAAAGGCTTCTAACAATTCGTTGCTACGGTCACAGCAAAATTGGCATGCCATTTTGCTGTCGCAAAAGCCCCGACAAATTTCACTGTTTCGCTGAGCTTGGCCGTTAGAAGAATGAAGAAAAATATAAACCGAAAAGATTCTTTCTATATTTTTGAGTTTGTATTTCACTTTTTACTATATTTTGGGGTTGGGTTTTTTATTTTAAGTATGACCCAAAATAAAATACTTACCTTTTACCTAAGTTTATTATTATTTGGAGTAATATATAGTTCTGTAAGTACAGAGATAATGGTACGTTATCATTTGGGTTACTTCCTTACACAAATAGTTTTAATACCGTATCTCATTTTAGTTCTCGTTTTAAACTTTAATGTATTGAGTTCATTTTAATTTTCGAACAAAAATATTTTATCGTGCTTAAATTTTAATGCTCATGTAATTATTAAAAATAATTAGTCGCAAGGATTTGTGGCAAAAATACAAATAAATCTTCTAACAATTAAAATTCACTCGGAAAGTCGTTAAGTGTATCTAGAGTTATGAATGACTATTCAATTACTTTGCTGGTTCAAAAAATACGATTCACAAAGCGGAATCATTCTCGTTGAAAAAATTCGGGGCTGACGGTAAATCATGATTTAGTGCTTATTAAAATAATACACATATTTTGCCGGGCGGAGCTGCATACGTAACCAGGTAAAATTATTAACACTGACAACTAAAGATCCAGGCCTAAAAAAACAGACCTTCACTGCTGGTTACTGAATTATTTAAACGGGCCGTCCTAGCTGGGCGGCCCTGAATCGTCTGGATTTATAAAGCTTATTTGGCAGAAAGTGCGAGCTTTTTTACTTCGTCCAGGCTTTCGGATAAACGCTTGTTGATGGCCGCGCTTGCTTCTACATTGGATTTTGTAACCATCTCAGCGATTTCTGTCATATCGGCCAGGGCTTTTTCAAAGGTGGATTGAATCAGTTCAGCCTGTTTGGAAGAAGCCTCCTGTGGAGATTTAGAGTGGCTCAGATTTTCAGCGGCAGTAGCCGTTGCAGTCATGGTTTGCTTCATGATCTCCGCTTGACGGGTGATTACGGTCTGAATGCCAGCTATGGCTGACTTGTTGGCAGCAGTCAGGGCTTCCAGATTTTTTTGCTGGGATGCAATGATCGCGTTTACATCAACTCCAGGAAGCTGGAACTGGGTGAATGCTCGGGTAAATTCTTCGGTCATTTTTGACGGGTCAAAATTGCCGAAAAAATTGGTGAAATCAAAATCAAAAATATTGCCTGGGGTTTTAGCCATGGTGAAATTTCCGTCCTCTGTTTATGTTTTTAATATTATAATTTAGCGTAACGTAACGCCTGACTTACTATGCACTTATCAATATCGCTAGTCAATCAACAAGCCGGGCTATTAATTAAAATGCTTCTGTAGAAAAAGCATGTAAAACACTCTGTATCAAAATACTGTCATTGCATCCTCTGGTTTAGTTGACGGTGCGTCCTTGCACCACTTCTCCGGCATGTTTTAAGTCGTAATCTATTGCGTAGACTTTCGTGATTCAACTGATTTATTCAGGTTAAAGGTTTGACCTCACTAGTCTCGTTGCATATACGCGCTTATACAGGCCCCTCTGCTTTTTACACAGAAACTTTTTTAGCCTCATTAGCCGATGTCTTGTTAACTGGGGTTAAAACCAGTTCTACATGAACTCCATCTTCTCCAGGGATACTGCTGGTAGTGAATCCAAGCGCTTTAGTCATGTTTAACATTCGATTGTTCTTTCTCAGAATGTCGCCAATAACGAGTTTGGTTCCGCGCGCGCGACAATAATCGAGAATTTTCTCCATCAGTTTGTGCCCCAGGCCATAACCCTGAATATCGGATTGAACCAGAATTGCAAATTCAGAGTATTCATTATCAGGATCAGTAAAGACGCGAACCACTCCCAGAGTATGCCAATGACCTTCTTCATCGTTCTCTCCCGCAATAAAGGCCATTTCACGGTTGTAATCGATCTGGGTAAAACGTGCCATCTCTGAGTGTGGTAGTTCGCGCACCGTACCAAAGAAGCGCATATACATATCTTCCGGAGAGACTCTTGACAGAAACTTATGATGCGCATCTTCATCTTCAGGGCGAATAGGGCGAATCAGCAATTTCCGATCATTCAGTATGTAGGTTTCCTCCAGTTCCTGGGGGTAGGGACGAATCGCCAGTCGCTCACTGGAGTCAGCAGATACGGTTTCAACTTTAATTCTTGCGTCTACTGCTAATACGCCTTTATGGTCAACAAATAAAGGATTGATATCAAGTTCTACTACCTCGGGAATTTCAATAGTAAGTTGAGCAATCTGCATCAGGGTCAGGCAGATGGCATCGATATTTGCTGCTGGTTGGTCACGGTATCCTTTTAAGAGTTTAGAAATACGAGTGCGGAATATCAGTTCACGCGCGAGGTTCATATTCAATGGAGGAAGCGCAACCGCACGATCAGCAATAACTTCAACAGCGGTACCCCCTTCACCGAAAAGAATGACCGGGCCGAATAGTGGGTCTGTAGTCATACCCACGATGAGTTCATGTGAACCGGAAAGTATTGCCATCTTTTGCACGGTGAAGCCGGTGATAACTGCATCTGGTTTGGCTTCAGCCGCTCTTTTCAACATGTTTTCGGCTGCAGTTTTTACAGATTTCTCATCATCAAGATTGAGCGCAACTCCGCCCACATCGGATTTATGACTGATATCATTCGAGAGAATTTTAATTGCAACTGGAAATCCCATTTGCCTGGCTACTAAAGCGGCAGTTTCAGGGTCTCTGGCAATATGGGTTTCAACAGTTGGAATGCCGTATGCAGAAAAAACTGCTTTGGCTTCTGGTTCAGTAAGAATTGTTCGACCATTGGAAAGTGCACCTTCAATGACCAGTCTTGCAGTAGCGGTGGCAGGAGTGAATTCACTCGGAGCAGATTCTGGTGTCTGCATCAGCATTTGCTGATTACAACGGTATCGAACCATGTGCATAAACGCTCCTACTGCCCATTCAGGGGTATGGAAAGTGGGAATGTTGGCTTTGGAAAACAGGCTCCTGGCCTCAGCGACAGCAGCTTCACCCAGCCAGTTTGTCAGAATAGGGATCTGTGAGGCACGTTTTTCATTGTGTATTGTGTCTATTACCGCTTGCGCTGCTTCGGTGCTGGAGGCGATAGCAGTAGGTGCGTGCATTACTACAACGGCATCAACTTCTTTGGCATCTAACAGGATTTTTAGTGAATCGGCATAACGTGATCCGGGAGCGTCACCGATAATATCTATCGGGTTAGCATGTGACCAGGTTTTGGGTAACACCTTGTTGAGTTTTTCAATAGTTTCCTGTGTTAGCTCAACCAGTTGACCCCCGTTCTCAATCAGAGCATCAACACCCATAACACCCGGGCCGCCACCGTTGGTCAGGATGGCAAGTTTTTCACCTTTAACGGGATTTGCTTTATCCAGGGTTTCAACGGCAGCAAACAGCTCATTGAAATTGAATACACGTAACATACCGGCCCTGGCAATGGCTGCATCGAAAACATTGTCCATTCCTGCCAGTGCACCAGTATGTGATGCAGCGGCTTTGGCGCCTTCTGATACCCGGCCAGCCTTGATCACCAGTACAGGTTTATTACGCGCAGCAGCACGAGCTGCAGACATGAAATTGCGTCGATTTTTTATAGATTCGATGTATAGAAGGATAGAACGAGTATTGGGATCAGTTGACAGGTAATCCAGCACATCTCCAAAATCTATATCAGACGCATCTCCTAGTGAAGCAAATACTGAAAAACCGATATCCCGGCTACGTGCCCAGTCGAGTACAACCGTACCCAGTGCACCTGATTGAGATATGAAAGCTATTTTCCCCTTGAGTGCCGGAACGTGTGAAAAGCTTGCATTCAGGCCTATTCCTGGAACCAGTAAGCCAAGGCAGTTAGGACCAAGCAGGCGCATGCGAAACCTTTTGGCTTTCTCCATCATAACTTCCTTGATTGAGCGACCATCTTCAGCTTTGGCATCATCAAGACCCGCGGTGATAACGATGGCTGCGCGAGTTCCACGCTCACCTAATGTATCGATTAGCAGTGGGATTGCTGCTGGTGGTGTACAGATAACGGCCAGTTCAGGAGTGATAGGCAATGCAGAAATATCGGCATAGGCCAGTACACCTGCTACTGCCACATGTTTTGGGTTGACTGGCATAATTGGTCCATTAAAATCGCCCTGTAATAGATTCCTGATTAAAACAGCGCCCACGCTTTGCGGGCGGTTCGAGGCGCCGATAACAGCTATGGATTTGGGACGGAATAAATGTTCTAAATTGCGGATGCTCATTGAGAGTTACTACCAGAGGTTAAGTTTAATGCTAATACTGTGGATTCTAGTCTAAATTTGATGCAGCGCAACATAAATTGCGGAAAATGTGCAAATGCACAATTCCTGGGTGAAAAATATGATATAGCAGCCTTTATCGCTCAAAATACTATCCATCAGGTTGGTGAACGATATATCCCTATACCGCTTCTAGCTTTGCCCTGATGACGATTGCCAGATAAAAAGAGCTAAAATCTGGCCAGAATACCTTTTCCGCACTGGCTCAGGGACGGGCGTAGGTAAGACTGCATGGAAGCAGGAGTAGCGCGACACAGGAATTAAAGCCGAGAGCAATGCTGGTGCAACTAGCGGTGTGCCGGGTAGATCTATACTAAGTCCGACAGGCTCCCGGTGCTTTGTTGTTCAGGTTCATTGCTGTAGCGCGGATTCATTTTGACCTTTAACTTCCAGCAATATAATCAAAGAAATGCTTTAATATGTGCTTCAACACTACGTGCCAATGCCTGTAGGTGATAACCACCTTCCAGACAGGACACAATGCGCCCATTCGCACTGATTGTCGCCAGTTGACTGAGTTGCCGGGTTATCCATTCATAATCAGCTTCGAGCAAATTGAAATGGGCCATATCATCTTCCCGGTGACCATCAAAGCCGGCAGAAATCATGATTAACTCGGGCTGGAAAGCTTCAATGCGAGGTATGCAGTGCTGAAAGATGGCTTCCCGAAAAGCTTCACCATCGGTTAAACGGGGTAAGGGAATATTAATGATATTATTATCATCTGTACTAAAATCTCCACCCGGGTAATACGGATGTTGAAAGCTGGAGCAAAACAGAATTCGATCATCACCTTTTACGATATCTTCAGTACCATTGCCATGATGGACATCAAAATCAATGATGGCAATACGTTTTAATCCATAATGGTTTAGCGCATGGTAAGCTCCCACTGCGACATTATTAAAAATACAGAATCCCATGGCACGATGGCGTTCAGCATGATGTCCTGGTGGACGTACCGCACAAAAAACTTGCGAAGCTTTGTCCTGCATCACCAGATCCACCCCCAGAACTGCCGATCCTGCGGCATGCAATGCAGCTTCTAATGTGAATGGGTTCATCGCAGTATCGCCATCCAGCCAGGCAAGACCTTCAGCCGGTGATTTTTCAAACACCATATCAATATAATCTTTATCATGAACAGCAAGTAATTGCTCTCGTGTGACTTCTGGAGCATCAAAATGCAATAGAACCATATTTAATCCTGAAGCGATCAGGCGGTTATTTATAGCATCCAGTCTACCGGGTTCTTCAGGGTGATGGTCTCCCATCTGGTGTTTATTACAGGAAGTGTCAGAAATTAATGCAATTGACATAAAAAACCTCAGTAAAATTCTATATATAATGTATATTTAGTGTGCAGTGCAGCAAAACCTTTGGGTCAGGTTAGTATTTTTTTCCCGAGCATCGTTTTTCTGCCTTTTATATTTTCTCATATTGTTAAATACCATGAAAGAGCATTATCTAAAATCCATTTTTGAACCTAAATCTGTTGCCGTTATCGGAGCCTCAGAAAAAAAATCATCCGTCGGTAATCAAGTATTGCGTAATATACGCGAAGGCGGTTTCTCAGGCGAGATCTATCCGGTTAATCCGAAATATAAAAAGGTTCAGGGGTTAGATTGCTACCCTTCATTAAGTGATATTGACCACTCTGTTGATCTGGTCGTTTTTGCTATACCCGCAAAACACATACCAAAAGTTATGCGTGAATGCAGTCAACACGGTGTGCGAGCTGCTATTGTATTATCAGCAGGTTTTGCAGAAATCGGTAAACGTGGTCAGTCGTTGCAAAATGAAATTGTTGATATCGCTAAAACGTTTAATATACCGTTAATTGGACCGAATTGTCTCGGCATTGTTAGACCAAGGGTTGGATTAAATGCTACGTTTGCAAAAAGTTCAGCGCGTAAAGGGCATGTTGCACTGGTTGCCCAGTCAGGCGCTTTTTGTACCGCCCTGCTGGATTGGGCGGATAGTGAGGGTTATGGGTTTTCAGCCGTTGCATCGTTAGGTGCTACTGCCGATATCGGCTTTGGTCAAGTTCTTGATTATCTCGCGGTTGATCCGGAAACTCGTAGCATTTTACTGTATGTCGAAGGAATTTCTGATGCTCGTTCATTTATCAGTGGATTGAGGGTAGCGGCACGTCTGAAACCGGTGATCGTAGTAAAATCAGGTCGGAATGAGATTGGTAGTAGAGCCGAGGTATCACACACTGGTACATTGGTGGGTAATGATCTGGTTTTTGATGCAGCGATTCGTCGTGCAGGAGCTGTTCGTGTGCAGACGGTTGCACAGTTATTTTCAGCTGCACAAACTCTGGCATCAGGCACTCGGGTTGAAGGACCACGTCTGGCCATAGTCACCAATGGTGGAGGCCCCGGTGCCATGGCTGCTGACCGCATGGCAGACTTGCCATTGCCATTGGCTGAATTATCAAAAGAAAGTATTAAAGAACTGAGTAAGATATTACCCGAACACTGGTCACACAGTGATCCGCTTGATATTTTGGGTGATGCCGATGCGGATCGCTACGAAGCAGCGACCAAAATAGTGCTGGCAGATAAAAACGTAGATGGAGTTCTGGTGTTATTAACACCTCAGGGAATGACTGACCCTACCGCCTGTGCTCAGGGCGTTATTAAAGCCGTTAAAAAAAATAGCAAACCGATACTCGCTTGCTGGATGGGTGAAAAGTTAGTTGATAAAGGAAGAAAGCTATTTGTCAAAGCCGGTATACCTCAGTTTCGTAGCCCGGAAGCTGGAGTCGATGCTTTTGGCTATCTGGCCTGCTACAGGCGCAATCAAAAAATGTTGTTACAGACTCCTCCTCCATTGAGCAGAGTCATGGAACCAGATGTCGAAGGTGCCAGGATGATTATCGAGAATGCCCTTGGCGAACGGCGTTTCACATTGAGTAATACCGAATCAAAAGCCGTTTTAAGTGCATTTCACATTCCAGTTTCACCCAGTATCAATGTCAATTCTGCA
The DNA here is from genome assembly GCA_937894085.1 of uncultured Gammaproteobacteria bacterium. GTDB lineage: Bacteria > Pseudomonadota > Gammaproteobacteria > JACNJF01. The sequence goes on from CALCSG010000521.1 coordinate 15,963, forward strand.
GCCGAAGCCCTGGTAGCTGCCGAAAACCTGGGGTTACCGGTGGCGATGAAAATAAATTCATCAGACATTACGCATAAATCTGATGTTGGTGGTGTACGCCTGAATATTCGAGAACCGCGTACGGTGCGAACAGCATTTCGTGAAATGATGGACGGCGTGGCATTGCAATCGCCTGATGCTCGTATCCAGGGAGTTACTATTGAGTCGATGCTAGATCGTCCTCATGCTCGTGAGATTATGATTGGTATTGTGCAGGATCCGGTGTTTGGCCCTGTTATCAGTTTTGGTACGGGAGGCACTGTCGTCGAAGTTTTTGCTGATAACCAGGTGGAACTACCGCCACTTAATGAGTATTTGAGCAATCAGTTGATTAAAGGGACACGAGTTTCAACCTATTTGAAGAAATTCCGTAACCTGCCTGAAGCTAATATGCCGGAACTAATCAAGGTATTACAACGCATATCAGAAATTGCCTGTGAATTACCCGAGATCGATGAACTTGATATCAATCCTTTGCTGGTGGATGAAAATGGGGTCACTGTTGTTGATGTGAGAATAGTCGTCAAAGCACCGGTCGCCACAACGTCACATTATGGTCATATGGCTACCCACCCTTACCCGACAGAACTGGAAAGTTTCTGGCAATTACCAGATGGAACTAATGTTACTATACGTCCCATCAGACCTGAAGATGCTGTCAATGAACAGTCATTTGTAAAAAATATGTCGGCTGAAAGTAAATATTTTCGGTTTATGCAAAGTCTGGGACAACTCACTCCCCTGATGCTGGCTCGTTTTACACAGATTGATTATGACCGTGAAATGGCGTTGATTGCAGAGATAAAAGACGGTGCCGGTGGTTCACGTATCATTGGTGTGGTCCGCTATGTCAGTAATCCAGACCATCACTCCTGTGAATTTGCACTAGCGGTCAGTGATGATTATCAACGTAAAGGCATTGGCCGTCATCTAATGCAACGGTTGATGACGGTTGCACACGACCGCACGCTCGAGGTTATGGAAGGCGAAGTACTGTCAAACAATAGTAAAATGTTGAAACTGCTGGAGCGCATTGGTTTTCGCTCCGTACACAATGGAGAAGAACCGGAAGTCGTTCAGGTGCGCCGCCATCTTTAACCGGGATAAATCAGTTTAATTATGAAAGGCAGTTCAACCTGGAAAAATTCACTTTAGCAAAAAAGAAAATTAGCATTTAATGCCTGTGCCTGAGTGGCACCGTCAACCTTGCGCTTTAACGCTAAATGCTCTAAAAAGGCAGCCACAGAAGATTCTGATAATTGACTAGGGGGGCAACCCTGATGAAAGCGAAGGAAACGGTTAATCCCGCTCAGGTAACTCTCAGGGCAATCTACCGATTTATCAATCATTTCGTAAGTCCTGGCCGTCGTTACATGATTCGCTTCAAGACGCATAGCCCCGCTCGACCAGTAGGGCCAGTTAATTACTAATAATTAGCTGCACCTGATACAGTAAAATTGGCAAGCCACTTTGCTGCCGCAAAAGCCTCGACCAATTTCACTGTACCGACGAGCTGGGCGTTAGCTCAAAAGATTAAGGATAGATGAATAATGAAAAGAGAAAGGTTTACAGGGCCGTATTGCAGAACTGGACAATTAATCGGTGTCCGGTAATTACATTTGACCCCAGTTATTTTGTAGAGTACGAATGATTATGATTTTATTGTCTTCATACTAATGTCTAACGGGGGGGGACAGAGGAAACTTCAAAAGACGATGAACCGAGGGAAATCTCGGATTCTGCACTCTCAATTACCTGGAGTATTCGAACACAAATATTATCCTTAATGGTTCGGCGCTGTTTATAGTCGACGACATAACGCAAGGAGTAATCGACCCAGTCACCACTCATGTTAATAGTTACCATTGGTTCTAACCGGGCATTTTCCAACATATACTGATCTGTCATTTTTCGCCACTCACTTTTTAAATGCTGAACGTGATCTCCAGTTACATCATCCAGCACCTTCTGGAACTCATTCCGCGCAAGTTCATAGTTACTGCCATATCTTATCGGTACTATGATTTCATCCCAAAGAAATGGGAAATCCGATGAGTAGTTGAACACTGGATCTTTAAAAATAAAACTATTAGCAACACGTACGACACGTCCGTTATACAGGTCGCCATTAATCCAGCCGCCACACTCCATCAGTGTTGTTCGAAGTATACCAATATCAATTACATCGCCTACGATACCACCTAATTGCACGCGTTCACCAACGTTGTACAAGCGTCCAAATGATAAGGCTACCCAACCTGCAACACTTACGATTACCTCTTGCAAAGCAAATGCTATACCTGCTCCGGCGACGCCGAAAAACACCGTAAGACCAGATAGCTTGTCACTGAAAACAATGGATAGTAAAAATATTCCCAGAATATAACCGGAAAAAGTTATCAATTTTCTTATCCGGTAACGACGTTCAGAACTTTCGATATATCGACCCAGTACGCTCTGCGCAAAGCGCACGAGTACGATGACTATAACTACCGTTAATATCGTTGCAACAGCTTTTCCTATAACAGGATCGAACAGCCACTTATCTATTGTATCTTTCATATAGCGTCACCTCTAGTGATGTAAATATGGTGTGTACTGCGTCATTGTATCTATATAAATTAGATTGAGAAATGATACAAAAGGATTCAGGGCCTTTGATTTATGATTTCAAGTGATTTTAGTATTTAATGCCACGTCCGATATCGTCACGAGCTAGCCGCACCGACAGACTCTAGCCCAAATAATTCATAGGTACGCTCCGTGATGTTGAAAATCGATATATAAAACAAAAGGTTACACGACTTTAACTCTTTTTCTTGCGGTACAGTTTGTACTTTTCAGTTTTGTAGCTCATTTGGCTTCATCGCTCGTCCAATCCCCCGCAAACCATAGCGATGGCTATTCTTTACTCACGATAGAACGATCTATTTTGCCAACTGAGTTACAAACTCTGAAAACCTGTGAAATATTAGGGCCTGGGGAAGACATGTTTGGGTACTGGTAATTCCAGCTTTGCGTGTGTCCCTACGACTACCATCTTTGCTCCCTGTGAGAAAGGGGAGCAAAAATACCGGCCAGACTCAATGTAGGTAAGTTAAGGTCTTTTGTTGTCAGCCAGCGTACGACTGAATGGTTGCAGAAGGTACTAGCCCAGGGATGCAGAAGGTACTAGCCCAGGGATGCAGAAGGTACTAGCCCAGGGATAATGGTATGGACCCACTCCACTTTATAATCGGCTTCAAAAGA
>CALCSG010000522.1 GCA_937894085.1 uncultured Gammaproteobacteria bacterium
CTGATGCAACACCGTCACCTCGCTGGCAATAGAACGTACAAAATCCATATCATGTTCAACCACCACGACCGAGTGATCACCGGCTAACTCATTTAACAGTTCAGCTGTTTTATCCATTTCCTGGTGGGTCATACCGGATACCGGTTCATCAACCAGCAGTAAGCGGGGTTCCTGCATCACCAGCATGGCAATTTCCAGCCATTGCTTCTGTCCGTGCGATAACATTGCTGCTGGTGAAAACTTTAAATCGATCAGCCCGGCCTGTAATAAAATCTCATCGATACGGTCAATCTGTTCGGCAGACAATACCGCCGTCAGGGTATGCCACACACCTTTATTGGCAGCCATCGCCAGTTCCAGATTTTCGAACACAGTGTGATGCTCAAACACTGTTGGTTTCTGGAACTTTCTTCCTATACCAATTTTCGCTATTTCCGGCTCACTATACTTTAACAGGTCTATATCCTGCCCGAAAAACACCGTACCGGTATCCGGTGTTGTTTTACCGGTGATTATATCCATCAGGGTTGTTTTCCCTGCACCATTGGGGCCGATAATGCAGCGCAGCTCACCTTCCTTAATATACAGATTGAGATTATTGATTGCCTTGAAACCATCGAAGCTGACCGACAGATCTTCTACGTATAATATAAAGCCTTTTGATGTATCCGGAACCAGTTCATCGGGATTAACCATAAAATCAAACACACGATCGCGTTGAGCGAAGCTTCTTAAACCATCTAAACCCGTCATTTTGCTTCTCCTTCAACTGCTGCCTTCATACTTTCATCGGGAATTGATTCTGCGCCTTTAGTTTTACGCTTGAAGTAACCCATAACGCCTTGTGGAGCTAAAATAGTAACCAGAATAAACAGCCCGCCTAAACCAAATAACCAGATTTCTGGAAACGCACCAGTGAAATAGCTTTTCGCATAATTCACCAGCAAAGCACCTAATACGGCACCAAATAAGGTTGCGCGTCCGCCTACCGCAACCCATACCACGATTTCTATCGAATTAATGGGGGAGAATTCTGAAGGATTAATAATACCCACCTGTGGCACATATAAAGCACCTGCAATTCCGGCCAGCACCGCCGAAAAAGTAAACACCCATAACTTGAAAAAATCGACGCGGTATCCGATAAACCGTACCCTGTCTTCACTATCACGGATCGCCACACTGACCCGTCCTAATTTCGAATTCACTATATATCGACAGGAAAGGTAACCGAGTGCCAATGCAATAGCTGAACTCACAAACAGAGCAACTCTGACGCCATCAGATTGCAATGAAAAACCGAGTATCTCCTTGAAATCGGTTAAACCATTGTTACCGCCAAAGCCCATTTCATTACGGAAAAAAGCCAGCAGTAAGGCGTACGTCATTGCCTGGGTAATAATCGACAGATACACACCGGTGACTCGTGATTTGAATGCCAGCCAGCCAAATACGAAGGCTAGTAACCCCGGTGCCAGGACTACCATGATCATGGCAAACCAGAATTGATCGAAGCCTAACCAGAACCAGGGTAGTTCCTGCCAGTTTAAAAAAACCATAAAGTCAGGCAATAGTGGATTTCCATACACACCGCGATCACCAATCTGTCGCATCAGGTACATCCCCATCGCATAACCACCCAGTGCAAAAAAAGCACCGTGTCCCAGGCTTAAAATACCCAGATAACCCCATACCAGATCTACCGAAATAGCCAGCAGCGCATAAGTCAGGTACTTACCCAGCAAGGTAACGGTAAAAATGGAAACATGAAAACTGTTACCTTGCGGTATCAACAGGTGAGCAATCGCCACATAGGCGGTGATAACTGCCAGCAGAGCCAGAAAAACTTTTCCACCAAAATCACTTTTCATCAATTTATTAATCATTACTCTGCCGCCCTGCCCTTTTGAGGAAACAGACCACGGGGTCGCTTCTGAATAAACAGGATGATAAATATCAGCACCAGAATTTTAGATAACACGGCTCCGGTAGCCGGTTCCAGAAACTTGCCGACTACACCCAGCGATAAGCCACTAATCAGTGTTCCAAACAGGTTGCCCACACCACCAAAAACTACCACCATGAAGGAATCTACAATATATGCCTGCCCCAGATTGGGGCCTACATTAGTAATCTGGCTCAATGCCACACCGGCCACGCCGGCAATACCCGAGCCCAGACCAAAAGTCATCGCATCTACCCATTCCGATTTTATACCCATGGCCCTCGCCATGGCACGATTTTGCGAAACCGCACGAACATGCAGCCCCAGGGATGTCTTTTTCATCACCAGGTATAACAGTGCAAATACAATCAGGCAGAATACAAATATATACAGCCGGTTATAAGTAATAGATAGCAATGAATTAATCTGCATCGAACCACTCATCCATTCAGGCGTTTCCACCGAGCGGTTGAGTGGTGAAAAAATACTCCTGACCGTTTGTTGTAAGACCAGGCTGATACCAAAGGTAGCCAACAGAGTTTCCAGCGGGCGCCCATACAGAAAACGTATCACGCCTCGTTCAATCGCAATACCGACTAATGCAGAGACCATAAAGGCCGCCGGAATGGATATTATAATAGATGCACCAATATGGTCCGGCATCAGTAACTGAACCACGTAAGTGGTATAGGCTCCAATCATGATCAGTTCACCATGAGCCATGTTAATAACGCCCATAACACCGAAGGTGATCGCCAGACCTATCGCTGCCAGCGCAAGAACGGATCCCAGGCTCAGGCCAAAGAATAAGGTTTCCACGTAACCGAACATTGAAACACGTTGTTCAATTTTTTCTATCACCTTAGCGGCTGCAGCAACTACCTGTTTATTATCGCTGGCAGCAACCAGTCGCTTTAACCCGCTTAAAACCAACGGGTTTAAATTTCCATCCAGCTGACTTATGGATTCTAACTGGGTATCAACTGAACCAGACTCAAGTGCTGCAAAAGCCAGCACAATGTCGATGGTTTCATTTACCTGTCGATCAGTTTCCCCGGCCTGGATTAATTTGAGTTTTTGCACGGTAGCCTGATTAGCTTTCCCAATCAGACCTTCAACCGCAATTTGCCGTTGTTTTGCATCTTCATGATACAACTTGATACTGGCTAATTCGATTTTTAACTGATTGCGTAATTCATTATTAATACCTATTTTCTTTGCCTTACGTTTACTGACCAGCCCCAGATCTTCGGCAGTTAAGGCATCCGTAAGGCGTACTTTGGAGCCGTCCCTTGTTACATAAACAATACGTTTATCTTTTTTTATGTAATACAGGTCACCCTGCAAAATATCATTTAACAGGGTCTCAGTTTTTTCATGCCCGCTAAGTGCCAGCAGACTGATAGCCTGAGATTTGTCATCAAAATTAGAGGACGTCAATAAAGCAAATGACTGTTCCAGTTTTGATGAATCTGCATGACCGAGGTTAAACAGTAGCGTACAGACAACGAACATTAATGAAATAATTGATCGCATAATTTGAAATATTTTATTGAGTGTAAGCAGGCAGTGATTAAACACCTGTAAGAAAGTAACGGAAGCGGGACTAATGCCTCACTCCCGTAAAGTTATCAGGGTTGATAATCCAACCCTGATTTACTCACCATTCAGTCTAGAAATTCTGACCTGAACATTTTGCGGATTTAACATTGTAGTTACCGCAACTCAGAGGCGCTCTCCAGTCGGCTATAATATCTTTCGAACCCGGCAGATAATCTGACCATGCATCACCGGCAACCAGACCTTCAGTTTTCCATACTGTCTCAAACTGTCCATCATCCTGAATTTCACCAATCAATACCGGCTTGGTGATGTGATGATTTGGCATCATGGCTGATAATCCACCCGTCAGGTTAGGCACTGCCACACCAATGATGGCATCCTGTACTGCTGAAGGATCGGTAGTTCCTGCTTTCTTAACTGCTTCTATCCACATCTTGAAACCAATGTAATGCGCTTCCATCGGGTCATTCGATACACGTTTGTCGCTCTTGATATAACTCTGCCACTTGGCGATGAACTCATCATTTTCAGGCGCATCAACACTCATGAAATAATTCCATGCTGCAAGATGGCCGACCAGAGGCTTGGTATCAATACCGGACAGTTCTTCTTCACCTACCGAGAATGCTACAACCGGAATATCATTGGCTGAAATATTCTGATTTCCCAGCTCTTTATAAAATGGTACGTTGGCATCACCGTTAATAGTTGAAACAACCGCTGTTTTCTTACCCGTTGAGCCAAATTTCTTCACATCAGAAACGATACTCTGCCAGTCAGAATGACCGAAAGGCGTGTAATTGATCATGATATCAGAACTCTTTACACCCTTAGCTTTCAGGTATGCTTCCAGAATTTTGTTTGTGGTACGTGGATATACATAGTCAGTACCAGCCAGCACCCAGCGCTTTACACCGACTTCATTCATCAGGTAATCAACCGCAGGTATTGCCTGCTGGTTTGGCGCTGCGCCAGTGTAAAAAACATTTTTAGAAGACTCTTCGCCTTCATATTGAACAGGATAAAATAAAATACTGTTCAGCTCTTCAAAAACGGGTAACACCGATTTACGTGATACCGATGTCCAGCAACCAAAAGTAGCAGCCACCTTATCTTTTGAAATCAGTTCGCGTGCCTTTTCAGCGAATAAAGGCCAGTTAGAAGCTGGATCAACAACCACAGCCTCGAGCTGTTTTCCCAATAAACCGCCTTTTTCGTTTTGATCTTCAATCAGCATCAGCATGGTATCTTTCAGCGTGGTTTCACTGATCGCCATAGTGCCGGACAGGGAATGCAGAATACCGACTTTAATAGTATCTGCGGCATAAGCTGTATTCAGAGCAACAGAACAGGCTAAAGCTAGCGTGGTAACTTTCAGGGATTGCAGTTTTGACATGTATTCTCTCCTAGTTTAAGTAATTTGGAATCCCGGATTACATATCAAACATTATGCCAATAATTATTTAACTAATATTATTCAACCACTTAACAAATAAAAAGATTCAACTAGTGCTTACCCAGCTACAATTAAATCCGAGAACGGCCTTATTTGGTGCGTAATAAAAATACCTGCACCTTAAAGAGGCATGCGACCCCGGTTAATGACAATCAGGATCCAGCTTGAGAGCATTTTTTTATTGGCAGTTAATTATAAGCATTAAAATTACCTCTCGCAAAGGCACGAAGAACACAAAATTTAGAGGAAAGCGGATAACTTAGTTATTGTTCAAATTACCCTTTGTCAGAAACCATTCTCTTTAAAAACTGGAAAATGTCGTGCACAGGGTACCCGGAGTTAGCACAATTTAGAACGAGTTTAGTAACCGTCCAATCATATAATGAATAGCATCATTCATTTCGTTTTGACTAAATGAAAAATAATGACCGTGAATGAATTTATGCTGGTTTCCGTTCAGCGCGCTATTAATCAGATATTCAGTAACATCTTGATCAGCCGGCAGACCTTCAACTGCAGCCAGCACCCAGTTTAAATTTTTTTATACTCATTTTTTATTTATTAAGTATGTCACCAGAAATAAAATTTGTTTTTTAAAAAATTAATCTTTAAACTCCCGCACATCCTTGGGGGTGGTCTTGACGATCTGAGATGCTAGATAATTAGCGAACCCTTCGAACCTGATCCGGTTAATGCCGGCGTAGGGATAGGAAATTTTTTACCTATACTTTTCGCATTTGCATTCCGGGTCTCCTATTTTTTTTGGAGGCTCTTTTGAAAATACACTCATTCACCCGTTTTATTCTGTCACTCAGTTTACTCAGCTCAAGCTGTATAACTTCTGCTGACGACATAGAAGAAGTCATTGTCACTGCCGATTTTTATCAAACTCCCCTGCTGCAAGTCAACGGTAGTGTAAGCGTTTTTAATGCCGAACAAATCCAGCAGCGAAGTGCTGACCACCTCGAACAGCTTTTCAACCTGGCACCAAATGTCAATTATGCATCCGGTGCATCACGCGGTCGTTATATCCAAATTAGAGGTATTGGTGAACGTTCTCAGTTTATCGATCCGGTAAACCCATCGGTCGGGGTACTTATTGATGGTATTGATTTCACCGGCATTAGTACGGCCGCATCGCTGCTGGATGTAGCACAGGTGGAAATTTTGCGGGGGCCGCAAGGCACACTGTATGGTGCCAATGCTCTTGCTGGCCTGGTTAATATCACCACCAATGAAGCTTCTGCGGAACGCAATGGTGTGGCTGAGTTAAACATCGCCGACTACGGCACTCATAAACTCTCGGTGGCAACCGGTGGTGCCCTGACCGACAACCTGAACTATCGCATTGCTGCGCAAAATACTGCGAGTGATGGTTACATTGAAAATACTTACCTCGGTCGTGACAACACCAATAATATCGATGAATCGACTTTACGCGTAAAATTGGGCTGGAAGGTTAATGACATACTAACGCTCGATTTCACCGGCCTGGTGGCGGATATCGATAATGGATACGATGCTTTTTCACTCGACAATACGCGTCAGACCCTGTCCGACCAGCCGGGTACAGACAGTCAGCAAACTAATGCAGCCGCCATTAAAGCCTCATGGAGTTTGACTGATTCAATAGACCTGATCGCCAGTGCGGGATATGCGGATTCTGAACTAGAGTATGGTTATGATGAAGACTGGGCTTATCCAGGTTTATGTACTGACTTCAGCTGTACCTATGGCTCTACTGACGGATATTCATGGTACGACAATTACATTCGTAACAATAAAAATAACACTATAGACATTAGAGCAGTTTCTAAAAATGCAGATAGCGGGGCGAAATGGATAGCTGGTTTCTATCTACGAGATCAACAAGTTGATCTGAACAGAATTCATAGCAAAACCTCCGATGGAGTCATAGATGTTTTTAGTAGCCAATACTCAACAGAGAATCTGGCACTATACGGACAAATCGACCTACCTCTAACTGATCGCCTTAAAGTGATCGCCGGTTTACGCCTGGAAAACTTTCAGGCTGACTACTCTGACACGGAAGATTTTTATGCAACTCCCGAGGAAAATCTTTCAGGCGGAAAACTGGGACTGGAATATCAGTTAGATAAAAGCAGGATGATATACGGCCTGGTCTCTCGCGGTTACAAAGCAGGTGGCTTCAATGCCAACAATGAGGTCCCGGAAGATCGACGTGAATTCAAAGCTGAAACATTATGGAACTACGAAGCCGGTATCAAGGGGCGTTTTCTTGAGGGTAAATTACAGGCTTCAGTCTCTGTATTTTACCAGGATAGAAAGGATATACAGGCTAAACAATACTTTGCTATTCAAGATCTCTCGATAAGTTCCGGGACTTCTTTTGTCGATTTTATCGACAATGCCGCTAGCGGCTCGAACACAGGCATGGAAACCGAACTGATTTTAAAGGTGAATAATGAGCTTTCACTGTTTACTTCTTTAGGTTTATTACGCACAAAGTTTGACCGGTTTTCCTATTATGATGCTGATGGTAACGAAACCGTCAAAGATGGCAGAGATCAGGCACATGCACCACATTACCAGTATGCGCTAGGTGCTGATTATCAGTTCAAAGCTGACTGGATGCTGCATATAGAACTGGAAGGCAAGGATGAGTTTTATTTTTCAGACAGTCATGACCAGAAATCTGAGCCTTATAATTTACTCAATGCCCGATTAAATTATAGCCTGAATGACTGGGACCTGGCACTGTGGGTAAGAAATCTGACTGATGAAGAATACCAGGTCAGAGGGTTTGAATTTCCAAATGACCCAAGAGATGGCTGGGCCACTAACAGTTATACCCAACTCGGAGAACCAAGGGTTGTTGGCGTTAATGCTAAATATTATTTCTAACAGAACTCGTTAAATAATACCCTGAATTACTTTCTTCGTAACTATTCAGAGTAATTAAAAAGTCAAAAGTAGTTCACCACGAAGCGCACGAAAAACACGAAGGCAAGTCATTCGGGTGCATAGGTTTTTCAAAATTATGCAGACTTCTGGTTTATCGAGTTAGTTTTTATTGTCTTTTGTTTTACTTCGTGATCTTCGTGCGCTTCGTGGTGAAAAAATCTTTTAATTGTTCAAATATAGGAACTCGCTGAATAGTTACCTTTTTTCCAGGTTTAACCCTGCTGAGCCAACAGTTTAAGTTGAAACAAATTATTACGTTCTTCTTCTTCCAGACTGGATTCAATGTATTTTATGGTGCGTTTAAATCGGGGAATCACATTATACTTTAACGCATTGACCCTTTTTTGTGTTTTGCGCTGCTCTTCCAGTAAACGTCCTAATGCAGTTTCGATCTCAGCCAGTTTTGCGGCTTTAACCAGCATATCGGCAAAGCTGGAACGAGTTTCATCGAGACTCGCATCGGTCCCCAGAATTCCAACAGGCTGAAGCGGTAATTTACGTATTTCTACCGAAGGATATTGCACACTCATACTACGACGGGGCAACACTTTGGCTTCTATCGCCTCGGACATACCGACAGATAACTGTTGCAGGCGGAAACTTCCCATGCGCATTTGCAGTATGCTTAACCAGCGATAAGCCTCCGACATGGTCTCACGGGTAGATCTATTCAGCTGTCGATATTGTTTTAATTTCTCATACACAAGGCGCGTCAATAACTCACGTTTACGCTCCAGCAACCTGTAACCTTCATTTAAAAACAGCAGCCTGCGTTTCATATCCAGTAAGGAGCTTTTGGTCGGAGGGATATTGAGCCTGTCCTGCATTATCAGGAACCATCCCAATTATGGTACTTTTGCAAATCTTCATCTGATACCCGGCTTAGCGCAGCCGGCGGTAACAGCGACAGTAATTCCCAGGCCAGATCCAGTGTTTCGATAATGCTTCGGTCTTCATTACTACCCTGGTTAACAAAATCACTTTCGAAACGCCGCGCAAACTCGAGGTATTGACGGTCACGACCGGATAATTCTTCAGCGCCAATAATGGAAGCCAGGTTTCTGGAATCCATGGCGCGCGAATAAGCCGCGTACAACTGGCTGGCAACACGTGGATGATCCTCACGCGTGTCATCCTTGCCGATTCCATCTTTCATCAGGCGCGATAATGAGGGTGGCACATTAACCGGTGGGTACACCGATTTACTGTGTAATTCACGACTTAACACGATCTGCCCCTCAGTGATATAGCCTGTCAGATCGGGAATCGGATGGGTAATATCATCACTCGGCATGGATAGCACCGGTATCATGGTGATAGAGCCATGATGGTCATGCAACCTTCCCGCTCGTTCATAGATTTCAGCAAGATCAGAATACAGATAACCGGGATAACCCTTACGCGATGGCACATCCCCTTTTTCAGTGGCAATCTCGCGCAAAGCTTCGGCATAATTGGTCATATCGGTAATGACGACCAACACATGGTGATCCTGTTCAAATGCCAGGTACTCAGCCGCAGTTAATGCAGTTCTTGGCAAAATCAATCGTTCCATAGGGGGATCATTCGCCAGATTCATGAACATCACGACATTGCGTAATACTCCACTGGATTCAAACTCCTGCTCAAAGAATCGCGCATCTGAATGAGACACCCCAATGGCAGCGAACACAATCACAAAATTAGTGGAATCACCGGTTAATTTAGCCTGCCTTACAATTTGAGCAACGAGTTTATTATGAGGCAGCCCTGAACCAGAGAATATCGGCAGCTTCTGTCCACGAACCAGTGAGTTAAGACCATCAATGGTAGAAATTCCGGTCTGAATAAATTCACGCGGATAAGACCGGGCAGCAGGATTCACCGGTGAACCATTTACATTTCGTTGTATACTGGAAATTATCGGCGGACGTCCATCACGTGGTTCTCCGATACCATTGAAATTACGACCCAGCATGTCGGGTGACAGCGAAAGTTCGAAGGGTTCATCCAGAAAACGAACCCAGGTATTCTCCAGATCCAGGTTATCGGTACCCTCAAAAACCTGCACCAGAACTACCTCGGCAGAACTTTTAATCACCTGCCCGTTACGCCGTCCTCCCTGTTTATTACGAATGACTACACGGTCTCCATAAGCGACATTTTTTACCCCTTTAAGGAACATCAACGCCCCGTGAATAGAGCTTACCTTACGGTGTTCGAGATCACTCATTACACCGGCTCCCGCTGTTGACTGTATTCAGCCCGCATCACATCAAACTTTTTTCGAATTTTATCGGCAAGTGTTTCAAAAGCCTGTAAATCATCATTGCTAACCGATGATTTCAGGCGTTTTAATTCGGTACTAAAAGGTAATTCTATCAACTGTTCGACGGGTACTCCCAGGTTGATTAATTCAACACCGGCATCATGATAACGTAGCATTAATTCCAGCAGACTAAATTGTTTTTGCGGCGAACAATAGCTATCCACTGGATCCAGCGCAGATTGCTGTAACACGGCTTCCTTAATCAATACTGAACTTTCAAGCACCCAGCGTTGAGCCGATGACAAAGCTTCCGGCCCAACCAGGTTAACAATACGCTCAAGCTCGTCAGACTCCGATAACAGTGCCAGAGCCTGCTCGCGACGAGTACTCCACTGTGGATTCACGTTATCTGACCACCATTGAGACACTCTTTCAGCATAAGAGGTGAAACTATCCAGCCAGGAAACAGAAGGGTAATGCCGGGCATCTGCAAGAGGTTTTGACAAAGCCCAGAAAGTACGAATAATTTCCTTGGTATGACTGGTCACCGGTTCAGAAAAATCGCCACCGGGTGGTGAAACTGCACCTATCAGACTTACCGAACCCTGCTTACCTGACAAGGTGTTTACCTTTCCCGCCCTCTCATAAAACGCAGCCAGGCGTGAAGCCAGATAGGCGGGGTAACCTTCTTCCACCGGCATTTGACCGAGACGCCCGGCCACTTCACGCAACGCTTCAGCCCAACGACTGGTAGAATCAGCCACCATCACCACATCGTACCCCTGATCTCGATAATACTCGGCCATGGTCACACCGACATTAATACTGGCTTCGCGCGCTACTACCGGCATATTCGAGGTATTCGCTACCAGAAAAGTCCTTTCCATCAGAGAACGACCGCTATGCGGATCCTTCAACTTTGGAAAAGACTGTAAAATATCCACCATTTCATTGCCACGTTCCCCGCACCCGACGTACAACACGATATCGGCGTTAGCCCAACGTGCTATCTGTTGCTGCACCATGGTTTTTCCGGCACCGAATGGTCCTGGCACTGCGGCTTTCCCCCCCTTAACCAATGGGAAAAAAGTATCCAGGATGCGCTGTCCGGTAATCAATGGTTCATCTGTATTAGCATGGGAATAATACGGTCTTGGGATTCGCACAGGCCACCGGTGGTACATTTTTAATTCAGTCACTGAACCACTGACAGTTTTTACACGGGCAATAATTTCCTCAATAGTGTAATCGCCTTCCGGGGCATGCTCGATGATCTCTCCTTTACAATCCGGTGGGCTCATAATGCGGTGTTGAATGCTTTCAGTCTCCTGCACTGTACCCAGAATGCATCCGCCTCTTACCGGGTTACCCACTGCCAGCGTTTCATGCGGAATGAAATGCCATTTTTTATCCCGGTCCAGCGCATCAACCCGCAGGCCACGCGTGATATTTGTTCCACTTAACTGCATGATCTTATTTAAAGGTCGCTGCACACCATCAAATATCTGGCCCAGCAATCCCGGTCCCAGTTCTACCGACAGGGGATGCCCTAAACCGGTCACCTGCTCACCCGGACGCAAAGATTCTGTTGACTCATACACCTGTACCAGTGCATTTTTTTCACGAAGATGAATAACTTCACCTATCAGACCTAGCTCACCGATCCTGACCTGTTCACCATTATGAATACCCGGTTGACGGATAGTGACTATGGGACCATTAATTTCAATGACTTCACCCATTAAATACAGTTCCCATTGTTGATACCGTTGAAAATAAACGCTCGAAGATTAACCGTCTTAACTCCGCTTCGCGCCTGATAACTATACCTTCAAATGTATAGTCCACCATGACATCTCCAGATCTTGCAATCAGCTTTAATCCTCCAGAACAATCGCAGGCATCTCTGGATAATTCAATATCATATTTATCACCGCAACATTCACTGACCAGAGTTTTCCAGTTATCAGCAAACAATGTTAAGTCTTCGCTGTTAATCGCTGCCAACATCGGTATCTGCCCCATGCTGGCAGCCCCCTGTTTGACCAGTTTTTTAAATATGACCAGATATTGTTGATGGTCATTATGCACACGGTCAAGTTCATCCACTACATTGCGCATCACAGCCTGTACTAATCCCCATCGATTTCGATCAAGTTCTGCCTGAATACGTAATTCACTGGCCTGAACCAGTCGGTTATACTCTCGATCTGCATGAACTTTTGCTGACAGTAATTCTTTCTGCTCCATCAGTTTTATTTTTTCACGAACATCTTCAATAATTTTACTTCTGGTCACCGTACCCTGTTGAACATGCTCTTCAGCAAATTGATGAGCTCGCTGTAAAATGGCCTGCTGTAATGCCTGAACCTGCTCCTGGTCAGTTGCCATTAGTGCTCTCCATTACCGAAGACCCGAGAACACGTTTAATCAGTTTCTCCACAGCCGGTTGATAATCATCAGCTTCCTGCAAATTAGGAATTTCACAAATCAGAATAGAGCCACCACTTTCTCGAAGCTGTTTTACCATAGGAATATCTGCATTGATTAAATTCTGCTGCATAAAAATCAGCGCGCGTTGTTGATTGCGCTTCAATTCACTTAACACAGTATTAATAGTATCGGTAGATTTATCGACATAGGTTTTGATACCCAGTAATGAAAAACCATCCATCAGTTCTGAACTTCCCATGGCTAAAATTATCATGACTGAAGTTAAATTTTACCCAGTAATAAGATACTTACCACAAGTCCATAGATTGCTATACCCTCTGCCAACCCTAAATAAATCAGAGTACGTCCAAACAATTCCGGTTTTTCGACTATTACTGCCAATGATGCCGAACCCACCGAACTAACGGCCATGCCTGCACCTATCGCGGCCAGACCGGTGGGCAATCCTATACCCACAAGAGCCAAACCCAGACCGATACTGATTTCCTTTATTTCTCCTGCCGCGGATTGGGCAGCAGCTGCTTCATTTACACTACCCAGCAGTATACCTACGACCCCTATACCGAAAAGAGCCAGGTTAGCAAGCACAGATCCTTTTACCCAGGGAGGTATTTTCTGTTTCAGAATTTCAGGGAACATCGACAGATAGACCCCGACAGAAATAATACCCACAACACTTAATGTCAGTAAAATGGTGATTATTGTCATTACAATTTCCTCATTATATATCGAGTTTTAGAGGCTTAAATGCTTTCCCTTTACCACTGAAAAAGCGTGAAAAACCTTCATAATATTCAAGACGCAAACACTGGATGGCAACGATGGCGCCCTCCAGAACGATGATAAAAATATTACCTAACACAACAGTAACCCAGTGCCCCGTCATATCCATCATACTGGCAATGGAAAATACAGCAGCGGCCAATGCGATATGATTTAAACTGAATGCAGCAACACGTAAAAATGAAAGTGTGCTGGAAACAGTGCTGATTATTAATTCCAGAGTTTCTATGAACACAACGAGGATTCTTTCAAATAATCCGGCTGTCGATTGTTTCCATTGAAACCTCATAATGAAAGACAATGGCGCGAGCAGATAAATTATTTCCTGTAGACCAAATTGTTTATTCACCATCAGTTGATAAGCGGCAAATAAGGCGGCCAGGTAAAATAATAATCCGGCAATTCCCTTACCGCTGTAAAAAGCCTGCTGCTTTAGTCCTACCGTTAAATAATTGCGTATGGCTAATAGATTTGAAATAATCAGAAACAGGGCACCCCAGCCCAGAGCTACCAGCAACACCAGTGTCGGGTCATGCATGGGTGACATCCACAATGGCTGAATGATATTTTCATAACCAAATAGACTACCGTAAACAAAACCAAAACTGACCGATGACAACCCCAGTAAAAACCCGACAATACTAAAAGACCGATATTTTTTTGCTAACAACAGGCTACCAGTAGCGATCACTATTCCATGTCCGATATCTCCAAACATCATGCCAAACATTAAAATATAACTCAGCGAAAATAAAACGGTCGGATCGACTTCAGCATAATTTGGAATACCAAAGTTACTCACCAGATGCTGGAATGGTTTCAAAATCCAGCCGTGTTTTATCAAGGAAGGAACCGAGTCAAGCTCACTGAGCTCCGGGGATAAAAATTTAATATAAAACGGGTACTGTAAATATTTTTTGAGTTCATCATTAATCTGCTGCTCGCTACTCGCAGTAACCCAGCCTAACATTGAAACCAGCCCTCCATGACCTTTAAGAACTGTCGATAGAGCGGCATAGGGTTCCGACAAAACCAGTAATTCATGAGACCTCTGTAACGTAGGCCCAATGTCTTTTAACAACACAGATAATTTTTTCTGCAGCTCATCTATTCTGTTTTGCGATTGAGATAACTGATTATCTAAATTCTGTTTAAGCTCAGCAGGGTTCCCGGAAAACTCTTCGGGTATTTCCAGTTCACGAAAGTCCGCTGTTTTTAACAGCTCATGAACATCCAGTTGTTGCTGACTTGAACCCATGATCACCACATGTTGCAACCCATTACCTGAATAAAAAGGGTTGATCATAAACTCAACCAGTGACAATGCTCTTTTTAACTGGTTGAAGTTTGCATCAGGTACGGTGCCCACAATAATTTTTAAAAAGCGGCTACTTCTTTTTAAACGGCTTAAATCCAGATCGAGTGATACAAATTTCTGTAAACTATTTGATAACTGTCGAGTGACTATAGCTTTTTCATACTGCTTTCTAAGTTGCTCTTCAACTTTAGATACTATTACCCATAAGTCCTTTATCTGTTCATCCATTTGCTGTAATTGATCGAGAGTGATCAACGTTGTTAAATCAAGCGGAGCGTTGAATGGCTCAGTCAAATATTCATTTATTTTAGTGAACCGTGATTTCAGACTGTGGTAAACATCGTGAAATGAAGCGGCAGGAAATTCTGCCATCTGCAAGCTGTTCTGCTGATCTTCAAGCGGATGCAAAACGGTCATTCGTGCCAGAGTCATCGCTGCACGTTGAGCATCAGTATCTACCATAACCAGACTGACTTTCTTCATCTCAACCGGTTTGCTCAACATCAGATCGTTCCCACCAGTGCCTGCCTGATCAGCTTATCATCAAATGCTAACTGCTTTCCTTTTATCAAAGCCTGTAAGAAACGCGTCTCCGCTTCACGTAGAATAATATAGGCAAAGCAACGTGACACCAGGTTATTATGTTTTAAAACCTTGCTCGCAATCGCCAGCGTCGAATACTCCAGTACCATTTCTATATCGCTGATCGTCTTTAAACCGGACAAATTGGCACCCAGTGAATCTGGAAGTGCAGCCAGAACTTCATCGATAGTTTCTAATTTAGCCAGTCGCATTAAAGTAGCCGAATGTAGATTTTTACCCGAAGCAGTTAACAGAAAATAAGATTTAGCTGATGATAAATGATAGGAAAAGCGGTAACGTAATAGCCATAACAGATTAAATCGATCCAGTAACACGCCCATAACCTGATTAACCTCAGAAGCATCCTGGTTATCAAGTCTCAGTAAGCGTTTTTTCAGGTTAATAAAAAAGCTTCGATCTATGGTTGCATCGAGCAGAAACAAATCGTTACCATGTTCTTCGTAAACATTTCTGGCCTGTCTCACGATTCCTGCATAAGCTGTTGTTTCCAGCAGGCGCAGCATTTCATGAGGATCTTCAGTCTCGAGTAATTTTTTTAGCGGTAATTCGGCAAAATCTCCCAGATCTACCAGCTGCTGTTGAATAACGGAATTATCGGCTCTGGTAAATTTTCCACGAATTAAAACCTTAAGATTGACCAGTTCAAACCAGCGGATGGTATAGTAAAAAAATAGTCGTTCATTACCCGAAAAAGGTCTGATAATTGGTTGAAAGTCGTTTAATGCGGAACTCGCCAGTTGATTCTCCAGGTAATGGGAATCCGTATCATCAATCCGGTAGTCATGTCCTGTAAATTGATTTACCCGTTTTAAAATAGTCTGTAGATCCAGTCCAAGTAAATCCATCAAACGATGTATACCCAGCAGATTTGAGGCAAAAATACTTAAACGGGTACTCAGGTAAGCACTGCTGTAACTACTCATGAGGTGCCGGAGTCACGATTTAGTATCAACTCAATAGCCTGCTTTAAGGCTTCCGAGTCATGTTTACCAGCCAGATCACGTAATTCCTTATTACGCTCATCGTAACGTAGCTTCATTTCAGCAATAGTCTGTACGGCACGTTCATTGGCTTTGTCGATAAATGACTGGTGCATTTCGGGCAGGCGTTGATGAAATTTTTGTTCCATCAAATAAGCATCATCGAGTGATTTTTGCACAATAGTATCTCTCTCCTGTTCCCCTTTGGAGACGATGGCTTCGGCTTCAGATTCAGCCTTTAACAGGTTTTTTAAAGAATCATCCATTCTGCAAACTCAACAATGAATATAGAAACATTCTAGTCTAAATAGCAGATATCGACATGATGTGTATCAAATTGAACCTGACTATATAGAACAGGAATATGACAACAAAAATTCAAGATAGCGGATTAAATGCCGACATCCTGAATTGATTAGTCCATTTTCATGAACTATACAAAAAGTTTCTCCAGTAATATTACTACAGATTTGCACTAGAATGCCTAGCGTCTCAGATAAAGAAGCAATCATGCAGGACGATGATTTCAAGGACCGCACTATTAGGTACTTGATAATGTACATAAAATACTTCACTTACTTGAACAGGACTGGGTTAAGTCAACTACATTGCATGCAGAAATTTTAACGGCTTTTCAATCAGCAGAGAATACCAGCCAGGAACTGACTCAACTAGTCAACCTGATGGCTGCAGAAAAGTTCAAGTTTGAAGGTTTATCCGGTGAAGATAGTGTTGGTGAAATGAGCTGTTTTAAGTATTTAAATTTATGGAGACCCAATGAACTCACGAAGTAAGACAGGTAAAGTTAAAGGTAACCGGATAACTTAATTACTGTTATTACTTTGAAAAAATTTTCGCCAAACAGTCATTTACCTTCGGCTACCACGTATCCTGACAATAGCACTGTTCTCGGCTTTAACTTCTGGGTAGCTCTAACTTCTACATTCATGCAGTCGTAATTACGTACATCCTATCCTGATTCTTATTGAATATATTTTGACTTTTTTATATCGCATAGATACAAATAGACTAGTTGAAAGTAGCTCAAAATATCCCTGATACCGCTGGCTTAATGCGGCTTTAAGACAGATACATCACGCACTCGCTTTGTGCATTAAAATATTATCATGCACTAATTCAGAACCAGTAAAACAATTTTCATCTCTGTATCACATCAAAAATATAAATTTAAGTCATGATACTAAAATGATTTATTTAATTGGAACAACTTATGCATTACTTAATTTTAAATTCGGCAAAAAAATTAAGCCATAGGAGGCAGCTCGCAGAACAAATACTTTAATTCACATAAATATTTTGATAACAGCCTGTTATCTCATTTTGCTCAACGTTTTTACTTTGGCTACAGTCGGTGAATCCAGAAAAAGATCAAGCCTGGCAGAATTAGTTTTCATATTTTCGCAGTCACCTCCTAAACCCTGGAATTACTCTCCAGGTCCTCATTGCCCCTTAAAGCTTTTTAAGGGGCTTTTTTAATGCCTATTAACTGAAAAATCATTCTGGGCTAAACTGTTTATAACTTTAAAGTTACTGGAAGAAATATAAAGATATTATGTTTTAGCAAATTTAAATTGCTTAAATCCCATACTGAATAAACCTATTAACATCAAAAAAACTGTGGAAGGCTCAGGAACATTGAAAGCCTGATATTCATATTCAATATTCAGAAAACCACTCCAATAATTATTTTTGTTATAGGCTTTAACAGTAGAGTCATCATCGTTAGAAAACGCCTGCACTGTCAATTTTTGAGTTAACTTCAGGGTAATATCCGTATCGATGAAATCATTTATCGATAAATCTAACCAGCTATATTGACCATCAAAGATACCATCTTCATCGCTAGCCTCCCTGCAAACAGGTTTAGACTCATCCCTTTCCCTGCATTTGGCAACTTCTCTTACGAAATTTCGAACTGGGCTTAGTGCATCTGGATTAATAAGATCAATAGTCATTAAACTTGTCGCAACAGCCTTACCCTGTGCAACATCCACCCCCTGATCATTGATCTTATCTTTAGCCCAGACTCTGGATAGTAAATCCCAGTCAGTTTCAAAACTGAGAGCAACTGAAGTTAATACACCCAGTGAACTATCAAATCCCTTTAAAGTATGCTTTTGCTTACGAACTAAAATGGTTTTCTCAGCATCGCTAACGTCATCATCGATAAGCGTCGTAGTGTAAAACTGAAAATAGGTTTCATCAGTCATCAATGCCGCATTTACTGAAAAACTCGATAATAATGAAACCGTTATGAATAAATATTTAAAACCCTGAAAATTTAAAATAGACATTTTTAATGACTCCTAATACACGATTAATTACTGTCTAAGTAACAACGATGCACTTTATGGGCCAATTTCTTTTTTTATAATTAAAATCAACGAAAAAATATTAATAACCGATACAAATAATAATATCTGTAAAATTAACTGACAATATTCAATAACTTATGTAAAAATTATTTACAATTATAAAAAACCATCTTCTGTGGAGATTTATCCACCCCAAAAAAAAACCCGTAAAAACGGGTTTTTAATATTCATTTAACTAATTATTCTGAATCACGATACCAGGGAAGACTTTCCTGAATACAGCTAAAAAGCTTATCTAATTTATTGTTTTACTGACTTCTATAGAGTGAACACTTTCAATATTTGATGAGTTGAAAGAAGACATTGAGAAATACCAGGTATTGACTGCAAGACTCTCTACAAGATAACTCGAAAGGCCAGGGTTATTAACCGTGATGGCATTACTGTATACACCCGGAGATGTTCCGTAGTATATCTTGTAGCCAGCTAAGTCAGTCAATACCGATCCATCGGTATTTTCGTCTGGTGGCAACCATGACAAGAGTGCAGTGCCATTATTACTCATGACAACAGTTACATTAACCGAATAATTCGCTGTGCCACCAGCCCCGGAACAACTCAGG
>CALCSG010000523.1 GCA_937894085.1 uncultured Gammaproteobacteria bacterium
TAAGCGTCGATTCTGGCTTGTTATAACAAGTTCAGGTAACCAGACAGGATCAACCATTCAAACTATTTCTGGAGATACAGTCTAATGTTAAAGAAGTCTAAGAAGTTTATATTGGCGATACCGCTGACACTGCTACTAAGCAGCCAGGTACAGGCGGAAACCATCACTATAGGTATAGGTCACCAGAGCACGGTAACTAATACTGTTCCCGGAGGAATTATCCTGGAGAAGCTGGGCCTGCTCGAGAAGCACCTGCCAACAGATGGCAAGTACAAGGGAGTCGACTATGAGATTGTTTATAAAGACTACACCTCGGGTCCGCCTATCACCAACCAGATGCTGGCAGGCAAGCTGGCTTTCGGTGTCATGGGTGATTACCCGCTAATCGTTAATGGTGCCAAATTTGAAAAGACCGGACGAGCCGAGAGCAGATTCATCGCGGTGACAGGATATAACCTCAAGGGTACCGGTAATGGTATCGTGGTACCGGTTGGTTCAGATGTGTTTTCTCTAGCCGAGCTAAAAGGTAAAGCTATCTCCACGCCTGTAGGCAGCGCGGCCTGGGGTATGACTTTGAAGGTGTTACGGGACAATGACCTGATGGACAAAGTTGAACTGAAGAACCAGAGTCCACCAGTCGGCGTAAACAATATTGCGCAGGGCAAAATCGACGCCCACTCCGATTTCTGTCCATGGTCAGAAGTGATGGAATTTCGCGGTACCGGACGCAAGGTTTACGACGGTAGTGAGGCAGGGATACCAACCTTCCACGGTACTGTAGTAGCCACCAAATTTGCCAACAAGTACCCGGAGATTGTGCAGGCCTACGTGGATGCAACTCTTGAGGCGCAGGACTGGATCACTAATGATCCTGTGCTGGCTGCCACAAAGGTATCAGAGTGGACCGGTATCGAAAAAGAAGTGCTGTACCTGTATTTCTCCAAAGGAGGAATCTCGACTTTCGAGGCCTCCATCAAACCAGAGTGGGAAGCTGCTCTAAAGTATGACCACGCGCTGTTGGTGAAGGAGAAAAATATACCTCCACTGAGCTTTGATAAGTGGCTGGATTCGACCTATGTCAAGGCGTCTTATAAGGCGCGCGGCCAGGACTACGAGGCACTGACAGGCAGTGTCGTTTCTCCCATAATTGATGACCCCGCACTGGCTCCTGCCGAAATGTGGGTCGACGGTGTGGGTATCGTGAGCTTCACCAGTGTTGAAGCAATGACCATCATGCATACCGC
The DNA here is from genome assembly GCA_937894085.1 of uncultured Gammaproteobacteria bacterium. Lineage (GTDB taxonomy): Bacteria > Pseudomonadota > Gammaproteobacteria > JACNJF01. Next base: position 1,245 of record CALCSG010000523.1, read on the forward strand.
AGTTGTTAAAGCAGGAAAGAAGGTCAACGCTACGTACGTTTATGATAAAGCTACTGGTCTGAAATTGTTCGGTCACGTAGCTTTCTATGTGAAGATGCCATCCGGCGAGCTGGTTACCTTCATGAAAAAAGGTGACGCAGTGAAGGCCAGAGGTACTCTGGTTGCCTGGGCTGACGTAAAATAAGCTTCTAATCAGCACCACCTTAGCTGTGGAGGCCAGCAGTCATGCATGTCGGCCTCCACGGCTTTTTTGTGTCTATCGAATGTCCACGTTACCGTGCTGCGGATGGCAGCATCTAGCAGTCTATTAATTGCTGTGAATTCGACACAGCCTGTATTATCCGAATTTTGCTCATGCACCTGAGGGCTGGTGCATTTGCACCAGAAGCAGGCGAAACCAGTTCGACTGCCCACCTGTGCGTCCTGAATTGAGTGAATAAATAAGTATATAAAACAATGAGATATAGTTTTTTCAGGTCATTCATTGGAGTTGGCATACATGCTGCATATTACAGTAAACAGTTAGAACTTATCATGACAAGTTATGACAAGTTATAACAAGTCGGGTCAGGTTTGATCAATTTGAAGATTTACACAGGTTGGAGAGAACAGTGAGTAAACAAAGCAGTGCGGTGATATCAAAGGTTGATGGCTTGACGAAGGACGGAACTCCTGTGATCGAGGCCGGCGAGAAGCAGGCTACGACCTCTTCCGAGGTGGTAAAACCGCTTAGGCCAGTCAAGTCCAGGGTCGCCTCCCGTCCCTGGGATCGCTATTTAGTGCGTACACTTTCCATCATCGGAGCTGTAGTGATCTGGTACCTGTGCTCAGTGAATCATGTGTCATTTATCGTCAGTTTCGAAAATGTGCCGGATCCTCTGGTGGTTGGTGATCAGTTCCTGTTCCTGCTCGGCACCGAAGAATTTTATAAACACATCGGTGTCAGCATCGGGCGGATCCTGATCAGTTTCGGCATCGCCTCGGTACTTGGGGTCGCGGTAGGCATCCTGATGGGACGTTCACGCATCGTTGCTGATGTAATCATGCCGCACATAGAAATTTTACGTCCGATTCCTGCTGTAGCCTGGATTCCCCTGGCGATTCTGATGTTGCCCACCGAGGAATCGAGCATCATATTTATCACTGCATTGGGCGCTTTCTTTCCAGTAGTACTGAGCACCTTGCACGGAGTGGAGCAATCCTCGGAAGTGTACGTGCGCGCCGCCAGGTCACTTGGCGCCGGCAAGATGGCGATACTCCGGCACGTGGTTCTTCCAGGTGCGCTTCCGAACATCATGTCGGGGCTCGCAATTGGTATGGGTGTCGCATGGTTTTCACTGCTGGCCGGTGAGATTATCAGTGGCCAGTACGGCATCGGCTACTTTACCTGGAACGCCTACTCGTTGGTGGAGTATGAAAACATCGTTATCGGGATGCTCACTATCGGTGGCCTGGGCACAACATCGACCTGGCTGGTGAAGCAGGCATCGAAACCGGCGCTGCGCTGGCAGGAGAGCGAGCGTTGATCAAATATCCATCACTTATAAACAGTACTACTACTGCCGAGCACGGGAAGCTGTTGCTGAGTGTGCGCTCTGAGCTACCAGTTCAGACTGAAGCTAGTCCCTGCTTATTTCATGAGTCGTTTTGCAGACAAAATGCGAGAGTTTAACTATGAGCACTGAAGAATTGAAAGCGAAATTGCTACCACCACTTGGTAAGACACACAAGATGCGCTACAAGCCGGAAAAGGGACATATTCAGATTGAAAATGTCAGTGTTGACTTCGGCGGTGACGTATTCGCTGTCAATGATGCATTCCTGGAGATTATGCCGGGTGAGTTCGTTTGCCTGCTCGGTCCATCCGGCTGCGGCAAATCGACTCTGATGAATACGGTGGCTGGCTTCGTTAATCCTACTTATGGATCAGTGAAAGTCGATGGGATGGTAATAGACAAGCCCGGACAGGACCGCGGCATGGTATTTCAGCAGCATTCACTTTTTCCCTGGAAAACGGTGTGTGACAATGTAGCTTTCGGTCCGTTGATGGATGGGAAAGGTATTGATAGCGCCCGATCCACTGCCCGTTCGCTGCTGGAAATGGTGGGGTTAAGCGCCTACGAAAAAAGATTTCCCGGCGTGTTGTCAGGTGGCATGAAACAGCGCGTGGGCATTGCACGTGCACTGGCAAATTATCCCAGTGTGCTGTTAATGGATGAACCATTTGGCGCACTCGATGCACAGACTCGCGCCATGATGCAGGAAAACCTGCTGCAGATCTGGGAGGAATTCGGTATCACTGTTATTTTCGTCACCCACGACATCGACGAGGCAGTGTTCCTCGCCGACCGGGTGGTGGTGATGAGCGCAAGTCCGGGTCGCCTGATCGCAGACATTAAAATTACACTGCCACGTCCCCGCTTAGCGGAGGTGGTGACCAGTGAAGACTACATCAAGGCCAAGAAACAATGTATGGATCTGATTAGATTAGAGTCCATGCGTGCCTTTGAACAGCAACGAACCACGGCCTGAAGTAAATGCTATGAACAGCTGCGCTCACACTCCATATGCTTTTCCTGACACCATAAACAGAGACCTGATTCCTATGAACATGAAATCAACGGGCATGATATGCCGACCTGTTATAAACAGTTATATCAGGACAGAGCAATGACTCAACAGCAGGCCCCGCTGGAGCCGTTGAGCACGACTTCCACTCTGCCTCTTTATTTGCAGATCAAGACCGTGCTGGCGCAACGCATTCAGGATGGCGACTACCAGCCGCACGAACGCCTGCCGTCGGAAAGCGAACTGATAAAGGTGTTCGGGGTTAGTCGTATCACCGTACGCCAGGCGCTGAGAGACCTGCATAGCGAAGGTCTGGTGTTTAGTGTACAGGGCAAGGGTACCTTCGTCTCCAAACCCAAGGCAGTACAGAATGTACAGCGCTTACAGGGCTTTGGCGAGGCTATGGTGCCTCAGGGTTATGAAGCCACGACTCGAGTGATTAGCGTGCAGGAAATACGCCCGCCGCAAGATATTGCAGAGGCTCTGGGGTGCAAGCAGAGCGATCTGGTGATTGAGCTAAGGCGCGTGAGAAACCTGAACAGAGAGCCCATTTCCATCGACCATAGTTTTTACCCGCTAGAGATAGGGCGACCGCTTATGGGCAAGGATCTGAGCCAGGACGTATTTCCCCTGCTGGAGAACGAATTCGATATTGCCCTTTCCTATGCCGACCTGCGCATCGAGGCCGCGCTGGCGGGTACCGACGAGGAGCGATACCTGAACTACCCGGCAGAGTCTCCCATACTGAAAATCCGCCGGCTGGTGTTTGCAGAGTCGAATCAGCCAGTGGCCATCGAAATCCTTTCCTACCGTGGTGATGCCTTCCAGTATCACTTGCGCGCGGAGCGTTAGCAACATGACAAACCGACACTCATTGGAGTCACATAAATGAACGACAAGACAGAAACAGACGAATTCTTAGAGGTTGATGTACTGGTGATTGGTGGTGGTACCGCTGGTCCCATGGCTGCGGTCAAAGCCAAGGAGGCCAACCCCAAACTGCGCGTAGCGGTGTTGGAGAAGGCCAATGTAAAACGCAGTGGCTGTATCAGCATGGGCATGGACGGCTTGAATAATGCGGTCATCCCGGGACACGCCACACCTGAACAGTACGTCAAAGAAATAACCATCGCCAACGATGGCATCGTCAACCAGAAGACAGTAATGGCTTATGCTGAACGTAGCTTCGATATGATTAACCAGTTGGACGAGTGGGGGGTCAAGTTCGAGAAGGATGAGACCGGAGACTACAATGTCAAGAAAGTTCATCATATGGGCACCTATGTGTTGCCCATGCCCGAAGGCCACAACATGAAGAAGATCCTGTACCGTCAGTTGCGTCGCAAGCGTGTGCAGGTGATCAACCGCTTTATGGCAACACGCCTGTTCAATGGCCCGGATGGGCGTATTTCCGGTGCCATGCTGCTGAACCCGCGTACCGGCGAGACTGCGGTGATTCGTGCCAAAACGGTCATCCTTTGTACCGGTGCAGCAGGTCGCCTGGGTCTGCCTTCTTCCGGTTATCTGTTTGGTACCTACGAGAATCCGACCAACGCAGGTGATGGTTATGCAATGGCTTACCATGCCGGCGCTGAACTCACCGGTCTCGAGTGTTATCAGATCAATCCACTAATTAAAGACTACAACGGCCCTGCCTGTGCTTACGTCACCGGTCCGATGGGCGGTTATACGGCTAACGCACACGGAGAACGCTTTATTGAATGCGATTACTGGAGCGGCCAGATGATGATGGAGTTCCACAAGGAACTCGAAGGCGGCAAAGGACCAGTGTTTCTCAAGCTCGATCATCTGGCGGAAGAGACGGTAGAGGAGATCGAAGAGATTCTGCACTCCAACGAACGCCCCAGTCGTGGCCGTTTCCACGAGAATCGCAACACTAACTATCGCGAGAAAATGGTGGAGATGCATATCTCAGAGATTGGTTTCTGCAGCGGTCACAGCGCATCAGGTATCTGGACCGACGAAAACGCGCGTACTACGGTGCCCGGTTTATATGCAGCTGGTGACGTTGGTTCGGTGCCACATAACTACATGTTGGGTGCCTTCGTCTATGGTGCCATAGCCGGTGAGGACGCAGCGGACTTTTGTGAAAGCAATGACTTCGCCGAGATCGATCCCGCTGAAATCGCCACAGAACGCGAGCGTATTCTGGCACCACTCAAACGCGAAGACGGCATTCCTCCGCACCAGATCGAATACAAACTGCGCCGCCTGGTGAACGATTATTTACAACCGCCCAAGGTGACTCGCAAGATGGAAATCGGTCAGGAGCGCTTCGCCGAGATCCGTCGCGACCTGGAAAACATGTCTGCGGCCGATCCCCATGAACTGATGCGGGCCAATGAGGTGAGTTTCATCCTTGACTGCGCGGAGATGGCGGCCGCCGCCTCACTCTATCGCACCGAGAGTCGCTGGGGTCTATATCACCACCGGGTTGATTTTCCGGAGACGGACAACGCTGAATGGTTCGTACACGTACAGACAATGAAAGGCGAGAACGGTATGCCCATCAATTTTAAACGCGACATCGATTCCTACATCGTCGAACTGGACGAGAGTGAGAGAGATGCCTACCAGAAACTGCGGGTTAGCAGCACACAAACTGAGTCCTGAGGAGAACATCATGCCAAAAGCAAATCAAATGAATACCGTACCCGTGGTGGTTAACAGCGAAGCCTGTATTGCCGATAAGGGATGTACGGTCTGTGTGGATGTCTGTCCACTGGACGTATTGCTAATCGACACAGCTCTGGGTACAGCCTACATGAAGTACGACGAGTGCTGGTACTGCCTGCCCTGTGAAAAGGACTGCCCGACTAATGCCATTACCGTCAGTATTCCCTATCTATTGCGCTAACAGGAGACAAAACAATGAACTTAACATTTGATGAAGGCTCGGACCTGGACGATATCCGGCAACGTATTAACAGTGATGATGCCGGGATGCGTCGCGTTGCGGTAATGGATCTAATAGATAGCAGTGATGATGAAGATGCGGTAGATCTGGCGGTGCAGGCACTGTCTGATAGTGACGCAGGGGTGCGCGCCGAGGCTGCCAGGGTTCTCGATGAATTCGAAGGCGAGGCAGTAATCGACGCATTGCTGGTCGCTCTGGGTGATACAGAGGAAAAGGTACGCGAGGCTGCTGCCGAGACTCTGTCCGAAAACAGGGACAGAGCGGCGGGTGCTGCCATTCTGAAGCGCTTCGAAGACGATGATTCCTTTGTTAAAGCCTCATGCCTGCGTGCTTTGAGAGACTTGCGTCTGGCGGAGAGTAAGGCTGTGGCCCTCCAGTCCCTGGCTCACCCGGATGCACAGGTACGGCGTGAGGCGGTGGGTGTGCTGGCCTACCTGAAGAGTGATGATGTGTTACTGGCATTAATGAATGCCGCCAGCACAGACACTGACCCTCAGGTGCGCAAAGTAGCGGTTGGCTCACTTATTTTCAGCAAGACCGAGCGAGCTGCCGAGGCACTGATACAGGCACTGGTGGATGGCAACTGGCAGGTGCGTGAAGAAGCCGCCTTAATCATCGGCAAGGTGGGCGTGGTGAGTGCCGTCTCGCCGCTAATCGATGCCATGAATGATGACTACTGGCAGGTACGGGTCAAGGCAGCGGGTAGCCTGGGAAAACTGAAGGATGCTGCCGCAGTTGATGCGCTTGGGCAGGCCATGTCCTTCAGCATCAGTAACCTGCGTAAAGAGGCAGCGGCAGCTCTCGGTGAAATCGCTTCACCAGCCGGACTACCTTTCCTTGAATCCGCGGGGAGCGATATAGATCCCGACGTGCGCAAGGTCGCACTGTGGGCTATCGATCAAATCAACAATCAACAATGAGGAATAAATCATGGCATTTGTAGTTGCTGAAAACTGTATCCGTTGCAAATTCACAGATTGCGTCGAGGTGTGCCCGGTCGATGATTGCTTCCGCGAGGGCGAGAATTTTCTGGTGATCGATCCCGAGACCTGTATCGATTGTTCGTTGTGTGTACCGGAGTGTCCCGCCGAGGCCATCTTTGCCGAGGACGATGTACCGGATGATCAGCGTGAATTTATCGCGCTGAATGCCGAACTGGCTAAGTTGTGGCCAGGCATCAACAGTATCAAGGAGCCACTCGAAGACGCAGACGACTGGCTTGACGTGGACGATAAACTACAGTACCTGGTGCGTTGATCATGTGGAATAGCCATCCAGGTTTGCGCAAACCAGTGAGTTTAAGTGTGGGCAGTATTTGCCATCATGGCTGAATACCTGGCCCTGCTCTTTGGCACCATTTTTGTCAATAACCTGGTGCTTTCGCGATTCCTTGGCCTTTGTCCATTCATGGGAGTGTCCAAAAAACTGGAAACCGCCCTCGGAATGGGTATGGCTACAGCCTTTGTACTTACCCTGGCCTCGGCCAGCAGTTTTATCGTTAACACGTATCTGCTGCAGCCACTTGGACTGGAATATTTGAAGACCGTGGCCTTCATCCTGATCATTGCCGTGATCGTTCAGTTCACCGAGATGGTCGTGCACCGCAACAGCCCGGTTCTGTATAACGTGCTGGGTATTTTTCTGCCGCTAATTACCACAAACTGCGCTGTGCTCGGTGTCGCCCTGCTGAATGTGCAGTCCGGTCATGACTTTATCGGCTCGGCTCTTTACGGTTTCGGTGGCGCCATCGGCTTCACGCTGGTGATGGTGCTGTTTGCATCCATTCGCGAACGACTGGAGGTGGCAGACGTACTGCCATCCTTTCAAGGCGCACCCATCGCCCTGGTCACTGCCGGTTTCATGTCGGTGGCCTTCATGGGCTTCAGTGGCATGGCATGAGGAAATGACATGGATATCCTGATAATGACTGCTCTGGCTCTTTTGTTTGGTCTTGGCCTGGGCTATGCTGCTATTCGCTTCCGGGTGGAAGGAGACCCCATGGTCGACAAGATCGATGCGCTACTACCCCAGACCCAGTGCGGCCAGTGCGGTCACCCGGGATGCAGACCTTATGCCTCGGCTCTGGCCGAGGGCAGTGCGGAAATCAATCAGTGTCCACCCGGCGGAGAGGCGGGTATGCGTGCTCTGGCCGATCTGCTGGGGCGTGAACCGCTGCCGATGGCGGGTATGATGGAGGGAGCCACTCAGGAGCCAACATTGATGGTGGCTGTGGTGAACGAGTCCACATGCATCGGCTGCACCAAGTGCATCCAGGCCTGCCCGGTTGACGCCATCATCGGTGCGCCAAAACACAAGCACACGGTGCTGGAGGACTACTGCACCGGTTGCGAACTCTGCCTACCCCCCATTTGCCCGGTTCCAGATTGTCTAACCCTGCGTGAGGTAAAACCTACCATCAGCCGTTGGAAATGGCAGTCTCCCTTGGTGAAGGAAAAGGAGCAGGCGGCATGAGAAAATTGTGGTCATTCCCCGGCGGTATCCGCCTGCCAGGATTCAAACAGTTATCTAACAGTGACAGCATACGCAGCCTGCCAGTACCTGAGCGGGTGTATTTACCCTTGCGTCAACATATAGGTGCGCAGGCCAGGCCGGTAGTTACCGTGGGTGAGCATGTTGACAAAGGCCAACTACTGGCCGAGGCGACCTCCTTCATCAGCGCACCGGTACATGCCTCAACCTCAGGCGTGGTGATTAATATCGGTAGCCACACGGTGCCACATCCCTCCGGTATCGCTGAAGAGTGCATCCAGATAGAGGCGGACGGTGAGGACCATTGGTACCCTGCACTCGCACCGCTGGATAATATAGACAAAGCCACACCGACAGAGTTACGCGCTGCTATTCGTGAGGCGGGTATTGTCGGTTTGGGCGGAGCAGTGTTTCCCTCTGCTGCCAAGCTTAAACCGCCGCGCAGTATCGATACCCTCATCATTAATGGTGTCGAGTGTGAGCCCTACATAACCTGCGACGACATGCTGATGCGTAGCAACGCCGAAGCTGTACTTCGCGGCTGTGTTCTGCTGCAGCGCATCCTGAGCGCCGGGCAATGCATGCTGGCGGTGGAAGACAACAAACCAGAAGCGATGCAACAATTGCGCAAGGCACTCGATATCCTGATAAAAGCCGCTGAACCCGGAGCAAAAGATATTGAGCTGGTAAGCATACCTACCGTGTTTCCCGCCGGTGGCGAAAAGCAGCTGATCAAGGTGCTGACCGGGCAGGAGGTTCCGGCTGGAGGTTTGCCGTATGAACTGGGAGTAGTCTGTCTCAATGTCGCTACTACGGCAGCAGTGTATGACGCTATTTTCCTCGGTCGGCCACTGGTGTCTCGCATCGTTACTGTGACCGGCAGCGGGATCAGTCGCCCTGGCAATTATCAGGTGCCACTGGGCACGCCCATACAGCTGTTGCTGGACACGGTGGGTGTGATAGATGGTGAAGCAAAGCTGATCATGGGCGGACCTATGATGGGCCAGCGCCTGCCTACAGGTCATGCCATGGTAGTGAAGGGGACTAACTGTATCCTGGTTAACAAACCGCAGCCTAAAATGACACCGATGCCCTGCATTCGCTGCGGCAGTTGTGCCAACGCCTGTCCGATGAATCTATTGCCGCAGCAGCTGTACTGGCATGCCCGCGGCAAGACCTTCGATAAGCTGGAACGTTACCAGCTCAGCAGCTGCATCGAGTGCGGTTGCTGCAACCTGGTGTGTCCCGCGCATATCCCGCTGGTGTCTTACTTCCGCTATGCCAAAACCGAGCTAGCTGATCAGACTTTCAAGCGACAGCGGGCTGAGGAGTCACGTCTGCGTAGCGAGCTTAGACAGCAACGACTCGAACACATGCAGCGCGAAGCTGAAGAACGCAAAGCCAAACGCAAGGCGGCACGTTTAACGTCGAAGAAGAAAACAGTGAGCACAAAGGTGATGGCCAGCCCGGCAGTAGAGAATGCACCACACAGTATGCAGGTATCCAATGACTGATCCGCTGAAAATAATCGAGGCAGCAGAGAGCGCGCCCTTCATCAGTCCCACGGTTGATGTGGGTCGGGTAATGCGCCGGGTTATCTATGCACTGCTGCCGGGGATTCTGGCCTATATCTGGTTTTTCGGCTGGGGGCCGCTTACCAACCTCGTCTATGCAGTTGCTTCAGCCCTGTTTTTCGAGGCCCTGATGCTTGCCATCCGTCAGCGTCCGCTATGGCCCTTTTTGTCCGACGGTAGCGCTGTACTCACTGCCTGTCTGCTAGCATTAAGCTTACCGCCGATGGCTCCCTGGTGGTTGCTGCTACTTGGTAGTTTCATCGCTATTGTATTTGCCAAGCAACTCTACGGTGGCCTGGGTTATAACCCGTTTAACCCGGCCATGGCAGCCTACGCGGTGCTACTGATTTCATTTCCACTTGAGATGAGTCAGTGGCTTTTGCCGCTGGAAATACACGACAAATTGTTGAATCTCGCCGATACCTTCCGCTATACCCTGAATGCTCAGCTGCCACCCGGTATTACATTCGATGCAATCAGTTCGGCTACGCCGCTGGATAAGTTACGCACCGGTACTGGCCTGGGGCAGACGGTGTCCGATATCCGCAACGCTCCGGTTTTTGGAATTATTGCAGGCAACGGAACGGAATGGGTTGGTGTTGGTTATTTACTTGGTGGTCTGGCCCTGCTGGGGATGCGCATCATCAGCTGGCATATACCGGTTGCACTTCTGCTGGCACTGGCAGTGATGGCTGGCACAGGATACCTGATCGATCCGCAACAACATACCGACCCGCTTTTTCAGTTATTTGGCGGCGCAACGATGCTCGGTGCCTTTTTCATAGCCACCGACCCGGTTACTGCCGCGACCTCAGCGCGCGGCAAGCTTATCTATGGTGCCGGTATCGGAGTACTGGTATATGCCATCCGTTTTTGGGGAGCCTATCCGGACGGGGTCGCCTTTGCTGTGCTGTTAATGGGTATGACTGCGCCTTTGCTGGATCAATATACAGTGCCAAGGGTGTTCGGTGCACGTCGGAAGAGCTGGCGTGGATAATCAACGTGCCATTCTGATGGCGGGTGCGCTGTTGGCACTCAGTGCTTTATTGGGCACAGGTCTGTTGAGCCTGACCAATAATCATGCCGCACCCTATATTGCCGAGAATGAACGACTGCGTTTGCTGGCCAGTCTGAACGCTGTTATTCCGCCACAGCTGTATGATAACAATCTGCTGACCGACACTATCGAACTCAGTGATCCGGAGCTGCTCGGTATTGATGGTCCGGTTATCATCTATCGTGCTCGCATGAAAGGCGAGGAAACGGCGGTGGCATTTCGGGTAACAGCACCCGATGGCTATTCTGGTCCGATTGACCTGCTGGTGGGCATATTAGCTGATGGTAAATTGTCTGGTGTCCGTGTGATCAGTCATAAAGAAACCCCCGGGCTGGGTGATGCCATTGAGTCGGGGCGCAGTGACTGGGCAAAGGGCTTTATCGGTCGCTCGCGAAATAACCCGCAAGACAGGGGATGGAAGGTGAAGCGCGACGGGGTGAATTCGACCAGATTACCGGAGCGACCATCACTCCCCGGGCAGTGGTGAAGAGTGTGCATAAGGCACTACAGTTCTATGACCAGCATCGAAAGCAGGTTTTCGTCCAGACAGACCCGGAAGGGGTGGGAGAGTGAATATGTCAGAGCAGGGTTTTATTGGCCAGATGAAGAATGGCCTGTGGCACAATAATCAGGGGTTGGTGGCTCTGCTCGGCCTGTGTCCGCTGCTGGCTGTTACCTCTACCGCTACCAACGGTCTTGGCCTGGGCCTGGCGACGATGGCGACCCTGATCATTACCAACCTGATTGTGTCAGCCAGTCGTCACTGGCTGCGTAGTGAGATCCGCATTCCCATGTTTGTCCTCATCATCGCCTGCGTGGTAACGGTCATCGAATTGTTGATGAGTGCCCATCTGCATCAGCTGTATCTGGCTCTCGGTATCTTTCTGCCTCTGATCGTTACCAATTGCGCCATCATAGGGCGGGCGGAGGCGTTTGCCTCCAAACAGCCGATACGCCAGGCGGTGATTGACGGTTTTTCAATGGGGCTGGGGTTTCTGGCCGTTCTCGTGGTGCTGGGCTGTATGCGCGAGCTGATCGGCTACGGCACTCTGTTCCGTGGTGCTGAGAGTCTGTTCGGGACGGCTGCAGCGGGTCTAACCATAACGGTTTTCGATGATTATCACGGCTTTCTGATTGCCATACTGCCACCCGGTGCTTTTGTTGGTCTGGCCCTGCTTATCGCCATCAAGAATAAGCTCGATAACATGTCCAGGCAAACCAGGCGCACTCGATCTTCAACAGTGGTTCTGCAAGAGAAGGCAGCTGATGCATGCTGAACTAATATATACAGTAAACTTATCAGGTTTCCAAATCATTTCCGGGGATAGTTTGTGTTTTCGCTGTTGTCCTGTAGAACTTACTAACGAAGCTAAAGATGCTTGAATCCTTTCCATTAATATACCTGCCGGTAGCAACACTGGTTGTGGCGATCGCCTACCTGATTCGTGGTGTCGCAGGATTTGGGTCAGGACTAATTGCCGTGCCTTTACTGGCACTGATTCTTCCTCTGTCTGTCGTTGTTCCTGTTATAGCCTTGCTGGATCTTCTTGCTTCTGTCAGTCACGGCATTGGCAATCGGCGGGACATTAGATGGCAGGAAATACTCACCCTGTTACCATTTTCCCTGGTGGGGATAGGAACCGCCATCTATGTTTTCAAAACAGTTGATCCTGATTTGTTGAGTACAGGCCTGGCCATTTTCGTCATACTGTATTCGTTATATAACCTTTTTTCGGTAAACATGCCTGCAAGCTTTTCTCGCCTGTGGGCGATGCCCTGGGGTGCGATCGGCGGACTGATAAATGCCCTGTTTGGTACTGGCGGCCCTTTCTACGTTATTTATCTGAAACTGCGTGGGCTCGGTAAAGACGAGCTTCGAGCGAGCATAGCCACGATCCTGTTATTTGACGGAATTGGACGTGTGTCAGGATACGCTATTGGAGGTTTTTACTCTGAGTCGGCACTTATACTGGTTGCCGCCGGACTGCCACTTGCGGCTCTGGCCCTGTTTGTCGGCGGTCATATTCAAACAGGTATGAGTCAACAGGTATTTCACAGGTCAATCAGTGCATTACTTCTAGTCAGCGGGATCGCGTTGTTGATCAAATAGGTGGGTGCTAACTCCTATCATTTTTTTTACTCTGACCCAAGTTACTCACTAAAACTCAACATCTATTTCAGATTTAACTTGCAACATCACTGGGCTGTAAATATCAACATCAACATCGCCAGCATCAATTGAAACTACAAGGGAGTAACGAACACTAACATCAGTCCTACTGGTAGCCATTACGCGTTGCTTCCACCATCCAGCAACAGGTTGAACGGCCAAGTAGTTCCTGTCAGCAAGTTCAATTGCAGAACCACTCCAAGTATCTTGATGTAGAGACCCTCTAGTTTGTAGATGTGCCCCCAAATCCCAACCATCCGTATCTGCGGTACCACCGGTATAGTCATTCTCTGCCAAATTAATGCGATTGAGAAATTCTTCTACATTCTCATGTAGATTGATCAATTTAAATCTCAACCCGTGGGATTGGTATCGAAAACGATCCGCATAGGCTCTGCGCCCTGGATTCGGTTCTATAAAATAAGACAAAGTAATTCGCAAGCGGACATCACTACCACCTAAACCTTCAAGCTCCACTTTTGGCCAAGGCAACTCTATAAGGTGCATTTCATTAAAACTAAGATCACCGCGAGTCTTGTGGTAGGGTTTAATTAGCCCCTCATGAATCATCGTTACATATGAATTGGCACTTTCTCTCGCTTTTGTCATTGACGGCACACCATGCCCAAAGCGTCGTAGCATCATTTCTTTTGCATCCTTCTTGGCAAGGCCTGAAGCTATTCCCCTGTCAATATAAGACCACATAACACGCGTCCAAGATGCTGAGTGAGTAATTAAAGCGCGTATGGTCTCAGGTGTTAATTCAGGATAGTCGGCCCAAATGGTAGCCGCAGTTCGTGAAACCAATGCCGCCGCTGCACTGGTTTCGGCATGATCACAAAACAACGCCCCCTGAGTAGGGTCAGCAGTTGTAACCAATGACATACAATCCGCATTCGTTAACTCTGTACCATCAGGACTTAATAATAAATTGCCACCTTCTTCAACCACATCAGGTTTATAGGGAGCTTGTTTTATCCAATCCCAATTTAAAGAGGTTCTAGAAGTTGGTGATATACCGCCGCTTTCTACCAGCGCCTGCCAATCTTTATAGGCTAACTCAGATACATCTACTTTTTCTGTATAAGCACCCACTGTGATGCAGTTCCAAGATTGAGCAGGATTCTCAATTGAGAACAAGCTTGTCGAGGTTTCGTAATCACTGCTTACGTGTTTACTACGGATATTCCCGGCAGAAACGATAAATAACCGATCTTCATTACCATCAAAAGACAGTTGATCAATTTCGGCTGACCATGAAGAAGGTTGTCCGGTCTTACCATCTGCCTCAGCAGTAACCGCTAACGAGATAACACGCCCCTTAGCTCCACTTTCTTCTAGTTTATTAACACCATAGTGGGTTAAAGAGCCAAAGAAATCCTTATCATCTGTATCGGCAAGATTGAATATTCGGCAGGATTCCAAAGAATAATTCACATCAATGGGGTCTTCATGCAAGAGCTGGTCAGCTATATCTCCATACACAATCAACCCCGCCTGCATTGTTCCATGATAATTTTTGCTGTCATAAACACTACCATCAATATCCCAGCTAAAAGAAGACTTCTCACTAATACAACCTTCCAGTAACGGGTGGTTATAATTCACCCCTGAGTCCAGGATTAAAACCGAAATATCGCTGGTAGATATAGTTGTTCTTGACGCGAGATGATCAGCCCACTCGAGTTGATCTTTGGGAGACTGAGATAAAATAAAATGTGAAGTATCAACAACTCTGCGCAACTCACTCAAGCAAGAGATTAGCGTAATAGATTCAGCCAAATCTTCACGTGCAGCTTTTACCAAAACAACAGTTTGCAATTCAAACTCAAGCCTCCCCGCACTTACAGACAGGCCTTTAAACTGACAATATTCCAAAAATTGATTAACTTCAGATCTCTCGCTAGACTGCCTTGAAAGCCAGACTTCCCACCATATAAAAGTATTAGCAGGAGGATAATTTTCTGCGTTTGAAGTCCAAAAGCTCTCTACATCAGCAAGAGCAATACTATTAATATTATCGAATAGATCTTTATGTGTATGCCTATGACTTTGATCAATATATTGCTGAAGTTTATGCGCAAATACCCCTCGCTTTGAGGTGGGGATAAAAATGAGGGCGTACTGAACGTCACCATTCTGCCGGACATTACAGAGCCGGTAATCTTGGTTATCAAGAATAAAATTAGGACACCCATTAATTACCATTGACACTACCAGAACAAAAAAATAATGTAAATCGGTCAGTCAATCGCAAGGAGCGCATTATGCTTAAAGCCAGGAAGAGTCAGGTTTCAATCGAAGCCACCCCCTTATTAGCATTGTGTTTCCCGTTGTGTTCGTCGTCCTTTTTATGAGGCAAATATCAACATTTAGGGCTAGATGTATGCCGGTTTTTGCTCCTTGCAAAACCGGCATACATTACATCCTTGTAAATATATGGTCGATTCAAGTCCCAGGTCTTACTTGATGAAAAAACACTGGCAGCCTGTATGGCCTATGTGGGTCTAAACCCAACACAAGTGAGTGTGTTCTTCATTACAATCCTTTTTGTTTAAATCCAGTTCTCATATTTTAACAACGGTAACCGCTCAAAATGACGAACATTATTGGTCACCAGAATAAAATCATTCGAAATAGCAATTGCTGCAATTTCAAGGTCTGCTAAATCTAATGGTTTGCCCTGCTTTTCAAGTTCTGCACGAATACGGCCACAAATATAAGCAGCTTTAGTATCAAAACTAACAATATTCACTGCCGGCAGCAAAATAGTCTCGAGGTTATTTAAATGATACTCAGGCCGTTGGCTTTTTTCAGCGCCATAGACTATTTCCAGGATAGTTATCGTTGAGACGAACTGCTGCTTACTCGATATTTTTTCTAATCGGCGTAAAAGGTTTGCAGAGGGACGAGGTTTTACAATATTTGTTATTGTATCTGTATCAAAGAGATACATCTCGCCCTTTCCCACCGTTCGCTCGTAGAGTTTCAATCTCTCCCATTGCATCTACCACTTCATCAAAACCCTGCCATTTTCCAACAATTGCTGCCAGGCCTTGCTTTTCTTCGTGTTGCTCTAATACTTTCAGGTCATCAAGACTAACCAATACTGCAACAGGCTTATCTCGCTTAGTGATAATAAAGCGCTCATGGGAATACTGACTTTTGGCGATTAACTCTGAAATATGTGATTTGGCTTTTGCCACCGATATAGAAGTAGTAGTCATCTCTCTTCCTGGTTGTTAAGTTATAGTCATTATGACCTTTTTGCATTTTATTTCAAATTTGATAAAAATAAATAATTATTACTTCCAGGTACAAATTAAAGTATCAGGTCGCTCTAAATGAAGGATTTCTTATTTTTTTCCTGATTACCCCTGAGAGTCAGCCAACTAATCACTCTGAAAAAATTACTCACCACAGACCAGGGCAAGGATGCCCGTGGGTACGACTGCATGGAGACAGGAGGTAGGGCGACACAGGAGTTAAAGCCGAGAGCAATGCAGGAGCAGCGTAGCGGTGTGCCGAGAACACGAAGGTCACAGAGGAAGAGAACGGGCCGAATTATTACTAAATTTCAATATAGTTAAAAATGAGAGCATTTTTAAGCTTAAAGACATCCTTTTACCTCCGTGTTCTCTGTGTTCTCTGTGGTGCAAAGGGTTTTAAAGACCAGGCTGGCTGAAGCTCAGTGCTAATCAGGTATATTGTTAATAAAGATAAAGATTCGGGAAAATTTTAATCAGGATAAGGCTATAAGTGTTGCTGACATCCCAGTGGCAGGTTGGTCGATTTTTGCCACATGACGCCCAGTTCCGCCAGAAAAGAATCCTGCGTCTACAACAGGGTCGAACCTAAGTAAGCTATTGTTTATACTTATATTTCATCCCAAAACAGCAGGCTGTTCGTGCTCAAACCACCCATTTGACCATCAAAATCAACCCTGTAATCTCTGGCATTTCTTGAAGCACATGCTTTTCATCGATTGCTGCTTTTATCTCTTCCCCAAACACAACCCGGTGCAAAAAATCGATTTTTTCGGGGCATACTCTTCTCCCTTAAAGCTTGTGTTTTCCCTGTTAAATTGACCTAAGGGTTAAAACATAGGTTTAAATGAGCAATAAATCCATAAAATGAAAGGGTTACTTAGGTCCGCCCCGGTTTACTCTTTTAGCCGCCGGATCATTTAAGCAACATTAGCTAATAAGCTTTCATAGGGGATATTTAAACCTTCATGTAGGCGTTTAATCATACGTAAACTTAAAGGACGTTTTCGATTCAATACCTCAGAAACTCTTCCACTACTCCCGATAAAAGATTCCAGGTCTCTAGCTGTCAATCCCTGTTGATCCATCCTGAACTTGATGGCTTCTATGGGATCAGGTGGGCTTATGGGATAATTCCTGTTTTCATAAGCTTCTATCAGGGTAACCAGGATTTCCATATCATCAGCTTCTGGCGTACCTTCTTTTGCCTGATATACTCCTTCCAGGTTAAGAAAAGCTTCATGTAAATCTTCATCGTTGTGGATTGGTTTAATATTCATTTACATTCTCGACATTAATCTTATCGTATTGAGTATGAGTACCGATAAATTTTACCCAGACAATTCCTGCTCGATACTGAATTTCAACAACCAGGCGATATTTATTACCACCAATATTAAAAACAACTCGATTGTTACCACAAATGCTCGCATTACCATATTGAATTTTCACATCTTGTGGTAATAGCCATAGACTTTTCACCGTTTCCTCGTACCAACTTTCGAGAGGATTTTTTGCATCGCTGTAAGCAGGCTGTTCCCAAAACTTTTTTAAAGTGCTTTTCGCGATTACCCGCATAACCCTATATATCTCCCGTATTGGGAGGAATCATAAATTAATGTGCGTAAGTTATCAAGTAACAGTCTTACCCAAAAGCGGTTACAGCCAAAATAATTTTTTCACTACCGAACTCAAAAATAATTATTAGTAATTATTAGGGTCAGGCCCAAAGCCGGTAAGTTAAGGTCTTTTGTCGTCATGCCAACGTACGACTGCATGGTTGCAGAAGGTGCTAGCCCAGGGATAATGGTATGGACCCACTCCACTTTATAATCGGCTTCAAAAGA
>CALCSG010000524.1 GCA_937894085.1 uncultured Gammaproteobacteria bacterium
CTGAGAAAAATCCACATCTGAAAAAAAATCTTTTCTGGCAAAACGAAATCCAAGATCCAGCCGCATACCATCAAAGACTATAAGCCATCTTTCACCCCAGATTCGACTCCAGTTAATACCGGGCATTAATAAAGCTGTTTTACCCTCGCTCTCAGCAACAATATAATCTTCCAGCTGATAATTTAAGGAGATGTTTTCACGCCATTTCCCCCGGCCGTGTTTCAAGCTTATACCTACAGAATCAACCGTGCTTTCGCTGGTATCGGTTTTTTCGTTAACGATACCGGCACTGTAAATCAACTGATCGGTACGAGGATTAAGAATTGGCAGACTGTATTGAGCTCCGAGGCTGTAACCTATTTTAGAAACACTGGTCTGCGTATTTATTTTATGTCCTTTTGTATTATAACGCGGTAACTGCCAGTCGAGCTTGGCACGCTCACCAGTATCTGTTCCATAACCCAGGCCCACGCTGATACGATGCTTCTTGCGCGGTTTTAACAAAACGTCTACTGGAATTACATGGCTCTCAGTATCAGGTGTTCCCGGCGACACTTCGACTTTACTAAAATAATCAGCATCATTTAAAGCCTGTTGTAATGCAATTAAAGCATTGACTGAGTACGGGTCACCTTTTTTAAAGGATGCATATCTACGCAGTAAACCTTCATCCAGCAAGTACTGCGAAAACACCACATCACCAAAATTATAACGAGTTCCCCCTTCAAAATTCAGATAGATATTAGCCTGGTAATGTGTCAGATCAACCTCAACTCTGTGTTGCCTGAATTGAGCTTTGAAGTAACCCTGCTCTGCCGCTAGCCTGGCTAAATCAGCCTTAAATTTTTCATACTCCAGATGGTTAAAAGTACTGCCTTTTTTTAATGAAAAATTAGCGATCAATTCGGAGAAATCTTTATTCTGGCTGATAGATTCATCCACCTTCAGTTCATAGATTCCAACAGGAATGGGTTTTCCAACCGTAACCCGATAAATAGCATGCCAGCTTTTATCTTTATTCAAATTCAACTCTGAACTGACACTGGATCGATAAAACCCGTATGGCTGTAATGCCTTACTAATTTCCTCCGGAGCTTTTTTATGCAGCCGTTTAAGCCTGCCTTCCGAAATAAATTCACTATTTTTCTGTTGTTCAATACTTAGAAACAAACGCACATTTTGTTCTAGAACACTATCAAGTCCCAGCACATCTACCTTTACATCTATCTGTGCATAAGTATTTTGAGTGCTTAAAATGATCAGCATTAATCCTGATAAAACAAGTCTCAGATTCATGAAATAAACGTCAACATGAGGATAATAAGAAGAAGTGATTTAAGATTGGGTAGCACTACTGTCCGGTTTTAAAAAAGCACAGATTAAGATGCTCTACATTACGTTTAATTACAGGCATGAAACATCATATCATTGAATTTCATCAATTTTTAATCTTTCTACTTGGTCATAGATTTTAAATAATGGTTCAACTTCACAACAGGTTTTATCGGACAGGACCTTATAAAACAGGCTTAATACTACAGGGTCAGCAGGCAGAAAAAGAGGCTACATAACTTAAAAATTAATAACACGGCGAGTCATACACCTGCAGGGAGTTGAATGTAGCGAGCCGGAAAAATAAGTCGGGCTATCCATGCCATTTTGAACAGCTTAATCACACATACATAAAAAAACCTGCACGGAGCAGGTTTTTTTATGTATGGCGCGCCTGGAGAGATT
>CALCSG010000525.1 GCA_937894085.1 uncultured Gammaproteobacteria bacterium
CGATACCTAATCGGTTTGATGTAAATGTACTCAATGTAAAAGGCAGCGGGATGCATGTGGGTAGTTGTGCGGGCTATGCCTACTTTCATAAGGGGGGGAGGGAATCTTCAGGTTGGCATATTACTGGAAACCCTGGATATCAGTAAATTTGAGGTGCGGTTTGATACACTAAATTTACCGGCCAATTTCACCGCAGCACTGGATTATGCCGGCACCTATAACGCAGTGACCCCTTATGTTAGTTATAAAAAAAAGCCGGATACGCTTTTCGATGGCTGGTTCGGAAAGCTAAAACTGACCTTGAAGAAGGCATGGATGCCGACGACCCCGCTGGGACGGTTGCGTAACTTTGTGTAGCAGAGGATCGTAGGCAATGGCTATCTACGACACCCAGTCTTTGCGGTGATTTCGCGCCTCTCAATATGTTCTCATTGAGATATAATCTGGTGATGAAAAGTAACAGCTACAAGTTTCGCTGTTACCCGAACAAAACGCAGCAAAAACAATTGCTACAGTATTTCGGTTCAAAGCGATTTGCGTGGAATGCCTGTCTCGCCTGGCGTAGCGATTGGTACAAAACCTTTTCTGAATCGGTAAACGGAATTGATTTCAGTCGAGAGCTGACCTGGCTGAAAAAGCTGGAGAGTCACCAGTGGTTAAAAAAGGTTCCCTCCACCGTTTTAGTCCAAGGATTATTCGATCAGGATAAGGCTTTCAATCGGTTTTTCAATGAAGGTGCCGGATACCCTAAATTCAAAACTAGACACCAACAACAAAGCATTCGCTTCCAACTGGATCAGCGCGTGGTGATGAATAATTACCGGGCGGGGAAACTTTTAAAACTGACCGGTCTGGGCGAACTAAAAGTTCGTTGGTCACGTATTCCGAATGGGATTCCGAAAATGGTTTCACTCTCCCAGGATGCGGCGGGCCGCTATTTTGTATCGATGGATATCGAAGAAGAAATTGCGGTTTTACCACCCACCCGCCAAACAGTCGGCATCGATCTGGGCATACTCAAATGTATGACCTTAAGTTCCGGTTTGGTCATTGAAAATCCAAGACATCTGAACAAGCGAAAGGATCAGTTGAAAAAATTACAGCAGCGATTAGCCCGGCAGAAAAAGGGGTCCAATCGTCGAGCTAAAACCAAATTACGAATAGGAAAATTACACGCTCGAACAGCCGATTGTCGGCGCGAATCTTTGCACCAGGTTACCACCCGCATTGTCAACGATAACCAAGTGATAATGGTGGAAAATCTAAATGTAAAGGGCATGACAAGCAGCAGTTCTGGCACCATAGAAAAGCCCGGCAAGAGGGTTAAGCAAAAAGCCGGATTAAACCGATCAATCGCTGATGTATCCTTTTCTGAGATTGTCCGGCAGCTCGAATATAAATGTGACTGGTTTGGTAGAACATTGGTTAAAGTTGACCGTTTTTTCCCGTCCAGTAAATTATGTTCTTGTTGTGGTCACAAGATGGATGAATTGCGACTCGATGTTCGTCAGTGGACTTGCCCCAAGTGCAAAGCTGTTCACGACCGAGACGTTAATGCTGCGATGAACATCCACGACGAAGGTTTAAGATTATTGGCACCCGTAGGAACGAAGGGGCCACAATTGCGCGACTCTGGCGGCGAAGGGGTTCACCCCATGGCCGTGTCACCGCGAAGTTCAGATCAACCTAGCGCCTGTCAGGAACAGGCGTGAAGGGGGATTTGGTGAGTTCCGAGAATTATCGATAGTTCCTCATCTGTCCCACGAGTACCCCGTGAATACGTACCCGGTCGGCAGAATAGACCATCGTTTCCATTTCACAATTTTCTGGAATTAACGCAATTTCAGAATTAGAACGAC
>CALCSG010000526.1 GCA_937894085.1 uncultured Gammaproteobacteria bacterium
ATTGACTGGCCTCTGCCATGCTCTTCAGGAAATCCAGCGCTTCATCCGTTTTTCCCTGCAGGGCGATTAAGCTGGCTGAGCGTATTTGCGCATCGAAGCGGTATTCGCCTGAACTTACTGTCTGATAGCGTTCAACAGCTTTTGCATACTCTCCTTTGCTTTGGCTGATTCGCCCAAGGTAATACTGGGCTTCGCTTATGCGTTGACCGCTATTCAGTAAAATAGATAAGTATTTTTCGGCAGCGTCAAATCGTTGTGACTCAAGAGAAAGCAGACCTAACGTATATAATAAATCAGGATCATTGGGTGCTAATAAATGGAGCTTTTCAAATTCTATACGGGCCAGTTCGTACTGTTTTACATCAACCAGTAATCGGGCGTATGCCAACCTGAGTTGTTTGTTTTTGGGTTTGCTTAATACTGCTCGTTTCAGACTAAATACAGCTTCTTCTCGTTTGCCCAGTTTTATCAGCATTTTGGCGCGTAGAGCGTGTGCGTCCGGGATATCTTTGGTGGCCAGTGCTTTGTCGAGGGAATCGACGGCTTCTTCTGCGTGGTTAGCCTGAGATGCAAGGTGACCGTGCAGGTAATGGGCATAAGCGAAGTCACTGTAGTTATCAGCGATGAGCTTGGAGACCGCTAGCAGAGTGTCTGTATTTTTTTCTCGTGCCAGCAATCCCAGAATTGCAACAAAAGTTTGATCGGTTACCGGGTCCTGTGAGTCAATAACCTTTTTCAGGTATTTATAAGCCAGCTCGACATTGTCCTGACGGATATAAATGGCGGCTAAAATTTGCAGCGCTTCTGACCTGTCAGGTTCCAGCTCAATCCAGCGTTCTGCTGCTTCCTGGGCTGCTTCAAGATCCTGCCCGTAGACCGCTATGCGAACAGCCCTTTCGGCAATTTTCGGATCATTCTGGGTTAATGCTACAGACAGGTAATTACTAACAGCCAGGTCTGTTTGACCGTTATTAACGGCGAGTTCGGCGACCAGTAACTGGTATACGGGGTCTTTTTCGATAGGGGTAGTTACTTCCAGAGTGCGAATTTTATCACTTTGGTGCTGTAATATATGGGCTTGCCCCTGATTTGCAGTGTTCAGGTTGGCGCAACCAGACAGTAACAGGCTGGCTGTTAATATAGTGGTGAATAATTTTTTATTTCGGTAAATCGTAAAAGACATACATGAACCTGGATTAAATCAAATGCTTAAATATGGACCTGAAACTCTATATTCAGGGTTTGCTTGAGTGTAGCATCCTGATAATAATGCGAGAAGAATATTCTTCAACCACCCGGGTTAGATGTGAAATCAGAGTGTTTGTTCCATCTCTTTTTTAGTTGAAATTTGAAAGAAGTTACTGGTTTTCTTGCTATTCGGCCTTCAATGCCTGAAAATCGCGCGTCTGATTTTAGCTTTTTAAATTGCATGCCCTTATTAGCCTTAGGAATTAACCATCAAACTGCTCCGGTAGAAATACGTGAGAAGGTGACTTTTTCTCCTGAGCAGATGGTTGATGCTTTAAAGCAGGCTACGGCCCTGGATGAAGTTAATGAAGCGGTGATCGTTTCTACCTGTAACCGTACGGAACTGTATTGTGAAGTGGGAGAGGGTTATAACAACACTCTGGTGCAATGGCTTGCTGAGTTTCACGGGGTCGATTTTAATGAATTAAATCCTTTTATCTATCAGTACCGTGATAAAGAAGCTACGCGACATTTATTTCGTGTGGCGAGTGGTCTTGATTCGATGGTGTTAGGTGAGCCACAGATTCTGGGTCAGCTCAAAACGGCTTATGAAACGGCCTGTTCGACGAATGTTGTAAAGACGGTATTGGGTCGTTTGTTTCAACATGGTTTTACCGTTGGCAAAAAAGTTAGAACGGATACCGCTATTGGCTCTAACCCTGTTTCCGTGGCATTTGCTGCCGTTTCATTGTCGAAACAAATTTTTGGTGATTTGAGTCCGTTACATGCACTAATGATCGGTGCAGGCGAAACTATTGAGCTGGCAGCCCGTCATCTGAAAGGCCAGGGTATCGGTGCCATTACCATTGCGAATAGAACACTTGAGCGAGCTCAGAACCTGGCTGAAGAGCTGGGTGCCAAAGCAATAACCATCGGTGAAATCCCCGAGCAACTGGTGCATGCAGATATAGTCATTTCATCGACTGCCAGTCCATTGCCAATACTGGGTAAAGGAGCGACTGAATCAGCACTTAAAAAACGTAAACATCGTCCGATTTTTATGGTCGATCTTGCAGTACCGAGAGATATTGAATCAGAAGTCGGTGAGCTCGGTGATGTGTATCTGTATACGGTAGATGATTTGAAAGAAGTTATCGATGAAAACAGACGTTCACGGGAAGAGGCTGCGGGGGAAGCGCTGGATATTATTCAGACCGAAGTGGTGCATTTTGAGCACTGGATTAGAACCCATAAGTCAGCTGACGAAATCAGGCAGTTACGCCAGAATGCCGAACTTTTAAAACGTGAATGCCTGGTTAAGGCTCTGAGTATGCTGGAGAATAAAGAA
>CALCSG010000527.1 GCA_937894085.1 uncultured Gammaproteobacteria bacterium
TCATACAGGGCCATAATAAATAATTAGATCTTTCTTCGTGTACTTAGTGCTCTTCGTGGTGAAAATGTTTTTTACAAAACCAAAACCTGTATTCAAAAATTAATTTTAATACAGGTTTTATCCTCCGACTGTTTTTCGATCAAACGGTTCACTACCTGCGAGTGTGTCAAATGCACATCATGCTTTCCTTTCGGTACAACATGCAGCGTCGCCCCCGGTATTAGTTGCTCCATCTCCTGTAGATGCTCAATACTTACTACGTCATTTTCACCGGCGATAATCAAAGTCTTCGCACCGATCCCGCGTAACTCACTCTCACTGATCTGCGGGTGTAATCGCCACAATTCCTCGAGCTCGCGCCCCAGGCTAAACCACTTTTCAGGATGAGGCGAGAACCACTGGTATAACGTCTTTAAAAATGGGTTTCCCGATACAGTAAAAATATTACTGATACCATCAGGATGATAGTTGGCGCTGATCAGAGTGATGTGGCGCACTCTCTCAGGATGTTGTAATGCGAGCAGCAAACTCGTATTCCCTCCATCACTCCAGCCGATAAAATCAGCGCGTTCTATACCAAGCACTTTGAGCACCTCGATAGTATCGTTTGCCATCGTCTCGTAAGTTAACGGTTTTTGACCACGACTGCTACGACCATGCCCCCGACTGTCGATAGAGATGACGCGATGATGTCTGGAGAAAAATGGAATCTGTCCGGCAAAACTTTCCAGCAAAACACCGCCACCGTGCAGCAGTACCAGCGGATAACCCGAGCCAGATTCCTGGTAATACAAGCGCGAACTTTTTACTGTCACATAACCCGTTTTTATCTGTCGCCAATACCACAGCCGCCAGATAAAATAGCGGATAATAACCAGGATGCGATTAATCATTGTTTAATATCAGCAGCAGTTTTTTTCTTCCGGAGAATCTTCATCATGCCGCCTGAGATCAGCCGAGACGTATCTAACAGCGCAGCTGGCATTGCCAGACCGGATGTCGTGGCTATATAGCGAGGCCGCCACACAGGATCATACTTTTCTTTATAGGCTCTCAGGCCTTCGAAATTATAAAAGCTTTCACCATGGTTAAAGATGAAAGTACCTATCTTATGCCAGACGGGTGCCAGGGCATGATTCTCCAGACCGGATAGCGGTGCCATGCCAAGGGAGAAGAACTGGTAACCCTGCGCCTTGCCCCACAGGATGACTTCGACAAAAAGAAAATCCATCACCCCTTTAGGAGCAGATTTTGCAAAGCGCATAAGGTCCAGCGACAATTCTTCTTTGTCTGCACCCTGTAACAGATTTACAAAGGCAATGATTTTACCGTCTAATTTTACTACGGCGATATCAAAGTTCGACAGGTAATCCAGATTAAATGCGCCCAGTGAGAAACTCTTTTCGTGGGCTGATTTATCTTCTAACCACGCATCAGATATCTGTTGCAATTCGCCCATGATGACTGCAGTTTTGGTCGCAGGTATAACTTCGAATACAGCACCTAATTTCTGCATACGATTTTCTGCCTGACGCAGATCAGAACGGCCTCCACCCTTGAGCGAAAAATCCTTCAATGGTACATGCCCTTCCTCACCAAGTTTTGATAATGACAACCCCATATCGACGAAAACAGACAGGAATTTCTCGCTTACCTGATAAAAAACCGGTCTGGCATTATGCCGGTCACATAATGTTCTATAACTCCATGCCAGTTCTTCGCCACGTTCCGGATTGCCGATAGGATCACCCAGAGCTACCCAGCTATTGCCAGAGTGTTGATACATGATGAACGCATCCTGATAGGGATGTAGTAGAAACAGTTTATCCCCCATAAAAGCCAGGCTGGATTGCGTGTTTTTCGAGTGCTCGACGATATTCCTGATAATTGAAAAGTCTACGACCTCACTGGCTCGTATTTTTTCATGCCCGGCATCATGTAACAATTTCCACAATAAAAAACTTATGGAGATAATTAAAACCACAACCGTAGCACGCAACATCCGAGGTGCATCGGCGTGAAATGCGAATTGCCACCAGAGTTTTTCACTGTACTCCACGTAATCATAAGAAACAAATCCGATCCATATCGACACGCTGATGATGATGATGACGCTAACGATCCAGGCTGGTGTAAAACTTTCATCGAACAGAGAAGACGAGCGATAAAACGAATCACGCGCTGACCACAGGACGAGCATCGATAGCAATAATAATAACGCTTCTTCATAATCAACGCCTTTGGCGAGCGATGCGATGATGCCGATAAATAACAGGAAGAGAGTAAGGTGGAGTATACCGCGTAATCGCTTAAATAATCCGCGCGACAGGATCACCAGCATGATGCCACACAGGCTGCCGAGCAGATGCGATAACTCGACCAGAGACAATGGTAAAAAATTCCTTATACTTTCTATACGTGCGTCGATTGCCGGGATCGCGCCGCTGAACAACAGTACGCTACCTGCCAGAAAAACGATGCTGCCCGCGAGCGGCGGTGCTGAAGCCGATAACCAGTCACCGACACCTTCAACGATACCCGGTATCTTGCGCAGATGAATTCTTACCTCATGCACAATGAAACCCATGAGGGCGATCAATAACGGTATCAGATAATAGATCACTCGATACACTAGTATGGTGCTCAATAAATTTTCAGAGCTTAAAGCAGGGAGAGCTAATAACAGTACGGTTTCGAAAACACCGACGCCACCCGGAATACTGCTCATAGTGCCCAGGCCGATAGCCACCAGAAAGATCGGTAAAAATTGAAAAAATGAGATGTCATGGCTGGCGGGTAGCAACACATACAACACGCTCGCCGCTAACGTCAGATCGGCCGCAGAGATAAATAACTGACCGAAGACGATAGGGGTCGATGGCGCATTGATGATGAGCTGTTTAAATTGTAGCGGCCGTTTTATCCAGAAAGCCCAGAGATAGTATAACGATGTCAGCACTAATAATGTCACACCTACCGTAGTTACCAATATCGGCGATGCTGCCACCTTGCCCCACATTGTCGAGGGTTCGATCAACAATGAAGTGCCGACCAGCAAGCTCATACCCAGGCCAAAAGTTATGGTGCCGAATAAAATCACTGTCGCGATCTGTGTTGCTGACAAGCCGACAAGTGAATACATGCGGTAACGCATCGCGCCGCCAGACAGGGAAGAGAGCCCGACATTATGCCCGACGGCATAAGCCAGTAAGGCAGTAAAAGCCACTCGTCGATAAGCCACAACCGCTCCGACGTAACGTACGGCCAAAGCCTCATAAACTGTCAGTGATAGATAGGCCAGAACCATCAAGGCTAACGACAGTACTATCTGCGAGACGGGCGTTGCCTTTGCCTGATCGACCACGCGCCGAAAGTCGATGGTGTTTAACTCGGTGTAGAGAAAATAGAATACGGCAAAAAACACTATTGCAGTAAGCAATGGCATAAGCCAGCTGAGATAACGCGTTACTAACGGGTGGGGCATAAAAAATCCATCGTATGGTAGTGCTCTGTTGAGTGATAATATGGCGTGTCCAGACACATCATTTTTAAATTCAGCAGTTAACAACTATTACTGATACGATATAACTGACATGCCTATGACTTATCTGAAAATATTTCGTACAAAGGCAATAACAGGCCAAGTATAACAAATACGTTACTGATCAATAGTGCTACATTTATATCGGAAAATCGCAGTCCTGAAAACCACGTTTTGTAATTCCGGGGGTGCCGCAAAATGTAATCCTGCTGGGCAATAATCGTGAGCCTTATCAGAAGTTGGTTCTCGGTAGAGAAGGTTTTAAAGGTAGAATTGAAAGGAGAATAAAAGGCAGTTGCGTCCGGGGAAATCTGGATGGCCACGCCTTTAGGAGCTCCGGGCAATAAATTAGTATATTAGCGAATCCGGCGTTATGCCTCCAATTGTCTTCAAACCGCTCATTTATACTCGTATTATTTGCTAATATGACGCGGAATAATTTATGCGGTAATGGTAAAAAAATACGCACGAGAAGGTACAGAAAACTCAACCGACAATATATCGATTGTTGTGACTTTATTTACCCATATTTTTAATTTCAATAAGCTCTCTTTTAGCAATTTTTTGAATAAATATTGCCCTTGGCTCAGGGATATTAGTGGAATATAGAACTACGTGTGTTTTCGTGACTTGAATTCCATAATTACCTGATTCGATGTACACGCCGCCGGGGTAACGACCGGAAGTAGAATGCCAATCAGATCTATGTTTGCGTAACCATTCATTGAGAGAGGCATACTTTTCATCTTTTGGACTCAGTAGTATTTTTTTCTCGCTGACGCTGCTAGTAAATACGTATACTTCAGGGGCAAGCTGAATATCCAGTGACTCACTACAACTCACTAAGACCAATACTGACAATATGATGAAGATTTTATTCACTTTATTACCCACAATGCACTACTCACTATTCTTACTCATAATATTAATATACAGATCCACAAACTTTGAACCCCAGGGTCAGGTCGAGTTATTATCCTAGAAAAATTATATGGACTTCCCCGTTATTGCAAGCCGACAAAACAGTTAATTTCACCAGCAGGCCTTTCCTGTAGTAAACAAAATCATCTCTTTTTTCGAGCTGCCTTTTTGGCTGGTGTTGAAGCCGTTGGCGGGGGTATTTCTGCACTATCGGTTTGACTCAGGCCCCGTATCTCGCGCATGGCTACGGGTAGCATGGCGAAGTCTGCCTGACCAGCGGTTTTCAGGTCGTTCAGTATCTGACGACAGCGCTCTATATTGAAAATATTTTTCGTCATCCATTCCTGCACCCTCTGTTCAGCTTCGGCAGTTTTAGATGTGTTTAACAAAACATCTCGTGTGAGCAACCGATGCTGGATAAAGATGTCATCTCGCAGCGCGGCTCTTGACATGGCTTGCCAGCGATTATTGCGAGGTAGATTGAGAATCTGCTCGTGTAACCAGGGCAGTTCCAGTTGTTCGCCAAGGGGGTAGTAAACTGAAGCCACCTGTTCCACCGACAGCTCGAGCATGTTCGACACGTCAACTATATCCAGGGTTGCCAGCAGTTGACCATACAGCGCAACCTGTCGAGCAAATGGTTCAGGCACCTTTTCGGAAATCAGGTGATCGATTTTCTGTTGTACCATTTGTTTACTGGCGTCGTCCAGTAGCTGCGGAAGAATCTGGATGAGTTGTTTAATACCGGCAGTGAAGTAACTGATGTTACTGGCGATATCGATAGGGCGAGCTCGATTACGCAAAAACCATCGTGAAGCTCGTTCGACCAGCTTACGTCCTTCAAGCAGCATGAAGGTCTGG
>CALCSG010000528.1 GCA_937894085.1 uncultured Gammaproteobacteria bacterium
TCCCGGCGTATGAACTTCAATGCCAATATAACCGGATGAATCATCCAGCTTCGCAATTTGCACCAGTGACTCGCCATTACCAAAACCAATTTCCAGCTTAACCACCGATAAATCCGGGAAAAGCTGTGAAAAATCGAGCAGGGCGTTTGAATATTCAATCCCGTACTCAGGCCAGTATTGCTGCAGCGCCTGTTTTTGCCTGTCAGACTGGCGACCTTTGCGCTTGACAAAGCTGCGAATAGCCCGTTTATGGACAGGCACAATATCTTTTACAGGAAAATCAGTGCTCAATGAAAATTCTCATGATTTTTTTACGGTAATTTAATTTTACACTATAAGCGTTAGAGTTTGATTATTGATTTAACAGCTTTAGGCAATTGTTTTGCATACAACCGTACCTTAATTTCAGTGTATATTACATAAACTGCTGCTATTCAAAACCTCCATTCCAGATCTGTTTGGCATAGGCTCCGCAGGTTTGAAAATCGCACGTAGAAGATCAACGAAAAAATAAAAAGTCTGCTTACCTTTAACTTTTCGTATAATCCTCATGCACTCAGCATCGCGACCTAATTCAAGTTCAAGATGGTTAAAATTTGCGCTCAACTTGAAAATTACTCGCATTTAAAACCTTACATGAATTATTGATTAAATTAAGTACTAACATTCAGTGACAATGCAATAATCAACTATAATTTCGCTAATTGTTTTTGTCATCCAGATACAAAGCGACCTAACCCATGTGACGCAAATCACAATAATAACCAGGCAAATACCGTTTATCAGTACAAATTACAATTCCATCTACAGGCAGGTGCATTTCTCTAAATAAACCCTAGGATTCATACTATGAATATAAATCAACATCAAGGCTTCACTTTACTGGAACTGATAATCACAATCGGCATAGTTGGAATAACAATGGCCTTCGCCATTCCCGGCATGGGTATATTTGTTAAAAATGAACGCCTTACTTCATCAACCAATAGCCTGCTCACAGATTTAATGCTCGCTCGCAGCAAAGCAGTCGAACGTAATCAACCTGTCATCATTTGTGCTAGCAGTGATCAAGCCAGCTGTACAGGTGGAAGTTTTGAGGATGGCTGGATAGTCACCGTGGACACTGACAGTGACGGTACTGGAGATCAGATTATTAAAGTGCAGCAGGCAATAACCGGAAATATTTCTTACAAACAGGCCGGGCTGTCTTCGGTCACCTTCGACAACCGGGGCTTTTTACCAACGGATGCAAACACTGGAACTATTTCTATCTGTGATGACAGAGGCAATGATCACGCCAAAACAATTTCATTATCCCCTACCGGGCGCGCAAGCCGGGGAGCAGACCCATCATGTTAGTTAAAATGACTAAAAAACAAACCGGCATGGGGTTGATCGAATCATTGATTGCGCTGCTTGTCATATCGATTGGGTTACTGGGTATTGCTGCCCTGCAAATAACATCTCTTAAATTAAATTCCAGTGCCCAGTGGCACAGTCAGGCAGTCTGGTTTAGTTATGAAATGACAGACCGGATTATGGCCAACCGGCTAAATTTTGACTCATACAATAACATAGATACTGATGATGATCCCAGCATGGATTGTAAAGCTAACCCCTGTACCGGCGCTCAAATGGTAACTGCTGATGCACAAGACTGGAAAGAAATGCTGGCCACTCTACCAGGTGGGCGAGGCATAATTTCATCAACTGGAGACAATACATTAGTAGTTTCAGTGATGTGGGATGATAATTCTGATGTAAGTAACTGTATCAATGGAGAGCCTGACTCCGATGGCAAAACATGTTACTCAATAACCACGGTA
The DNA here is from genome assembly GCA_937894085.1 of uncultured Gammaproteobacteria bacterium. GTDB lineage: Bacteria > Pseudomonadota > Gammaproteobacteria > JACNJF01. Next base: position 1,827 of record CALCSG010000528.1, read on the forward strand.
AACACCCCATGAAAATGCTATTTCACAAGCAATACGGATTATCCCTGGTTGAAATACTGGTGGCACTAGTCATCAGCTTGTTTCTGCTAGGTGGAATAATACAGGTTTACACAGGAAACAAAACTGCCTATCGATTTACAGATGCTTCTTCCCGTATCCAGGAAAATGGCCGATTTGCTCTGGATACCATTACAACCGATATTCGCATGGCTGGATTCTGGGGTTGTCTCCCCTTTCAGCAGGATGTTAACAATGATGGAATACTAACGGATGAAAATAAAACAATTCAAAACCACCTGGACACGGCTTCAGCTAGTTACAAAGTTGAGCTACATGACTTCATTAACAACCCGCCCATTACCGCTACCGTAAATGATGGGCTGAATGATTCTGACAGCCTAACTCTGCGTGGAGCAAAGGCTGGATCGACTCCATTGACCGCCGACCTTTCAACACCAGGTGATGATGTAATTTCAGTACAAGCCAATAGTACGTTTAATACCAATGATATCATTCTTATCACTAACTGCTATGCAGCTGATATTTTCGAAGCGACTGCCGTGTCCGCTGACGGCACCACCATCACACATAGCCCAGGTGGTACTGCCACCACACCGGGCAACGCAAATATAAATGGCTGTGGTGGTGGCACACACTGCCTGATTGCCAAGGATGTCGCCAATATTACCAAGTATAATAATAAACCCTACGAAACTAAAAACTCAGCTGCATTTACATTGCAAGCAGTTACCTATTCCATTAAACCGTCCGCCAGTGGTGGCGATAACCCTGAACCTGCCCTCTGGAGATCCGTAAACGATAACGATCAGGAACTGATCGAAGGAGTAGAACAAATGCAAGTATTATTCGGTGAAGACACCGATACACCACCTGATGGTTATCCAAATCAATATCGGACCAGTGATCTGGTTGGCAACTTAAACAACGTAACAGCTATTCGGATATGGCTGGTAGTCAGATCTGATAAGGTCGGTATTCTCGATTCCAGTCAAACTTACACCATCAATAGTGTTAATGAAAACAAGGGTGATACACGTTTACGCCACGTATTTTCTTCAACTATCGCTCTTAGAAACAGGATAAGATAATGACACCTACATCCCAATTACGTAATCAGCAAGGTGTTGCTTTAATCGTCAGCCTTGTCATTTTAATTGCCATGACCATGCTTGGCATCACATCCATGAAAGGATCTTCTACTGAATTAACCATGGCAGGCAATCTACGTGAATCAGGTTTAACTTTTCAGGCCGCTGAGGCAGGATTACGTAGTGCTGAAAAAATTATTAAGGAAAGCTCATCAGCAGCTATATTTGATGGCAGCACTGACAGCATGCTAGCCGAAAACAGCCAGGATCCAGATTACCTCGACACAGCAAGCTGGGATTCTGCCAACTATGCTGATGTCACTCTGACAGGCATAAGCACTAATCCCAAATACATTATTAAATTCCTCGGGGTCTGGGCTCAAAACCCACTGGCTCTGGTGAATATTGGTAGTGGTTACGACGATGAACCACCGGGACGCATTATTTCCAATTATCGCGCAACATCGCGTGGAACCGGGCAAACAGGAAACACTTTCCGCACCGTTCAATCCTATTACGGTATTGAATATTAATAAAATGGTGAAAATTATGACTTTTCAACTCAAAAAACTTGGCACAATCACTGCTGTAAGCCTGCTCACTATATGTAGCTGTTTTAACGCCTACGCAGCCCCTGGCACTTTAGAGACAACCCCCTTATTTGTCAGCACAGCGGTAGAACCTAATGTGTTTTTTACACTGGATGACTCCGGTAGCATGGACTGGGAAGCAATGATTCCAGATACCGGCGATTTTTCATACAACAATGGAGTTACGCAATACAACGGATACTGGCAAGCCTACTTACATCCTGGCTGGTCAAGTTACCAGTATTCTCCTTACTCTGACTATGATAAATATGATCGAAACATTATTCCACCCGCTGCTTATTCAAACTCTTCATCCAGTACATTGATTAAAAGCTTTTGGGTTATGCAAAACCATAATTACAATACAACTTATTACAACCCATCTACAACTTATACGCCCTGGGCAGGAATAGACTCGGATACCGGTCAACCCTATCAAGATGCCATACCAACTGCAGTTTTAAGAGACCCCACAAGAAAAACTTATGATAAGACTGACTTAACCGCCAACTTTGATTTTTATGACAACATAGTCACAAAAAGCAAACACTCAAATATCGCATATTTGCCAAGTTATTACACATGGACAGATGATAATAATAATGGAGAACTCGAAGTATCTGAAACTCATTCTCTAATTGAAATAAGAGAGGGAAATACATTTCCATCTGGCAGAACTTATGAAAAAGAGCTGCAGAATTTTGCCAACTGGTTTCAATATTATAGAAAACGTGAATTTTCCACCAAGGCCTCTGTTGGCCGCGCTATCAACAAATCTGATACCACTCGAATGGGCCTCAGGCTCATTAATGGAGGCCATAAAAAAGACTTGAAGACTATGACCTCTTCCACTAATAAACAGGAATTGCTAAATACTTTTTACGAAATCAATTCAAACTCAGGCACCCCTCTGAGGAGGGCTCTTGAAAATACTGGTAAAATGTACCTGGACCCCAACTCTAATGCAATCTTACCCGAAAGTGGTGGCGGTGCATGCCAACAGAACTTCACTCTATTAATGACAGATGGTTTCTGGAACGGGAACGACCCTGATGTTGGTCATGCTGATAGAAGCACAGACAACGTTGGTTTCGATGGAGATGAAACGGAGTCTAACGACGGTGGTAATTACGAGGACGATAATTCCAACACACTTGCCGATGTTGCCATGTATTATTATGAAAACGACCTGAGCAACCTCGAGAATAAAGTACCAACTACCCCTGGCACAGATTTGGCCGATCATCAACACATGGTCACCTATACGGTTTCATTTGGTGTAACAGGGACTATAGACCCGGACAACTTCGACCCTCTTGCAACTGAATTCTCCTGGCCACCCCCTAATAATGATCCTAGAAAAGTTGATGATCTGCTACATGCAGCCTACAACGGTCGTGGTTTATACCTGAGTGCACAGGATCCTGTTCAATTAGAAAAAGCACTGACTGAAGCCATTGCAAATATTGCAGAACGTACTGCAACTGCGGCGGCCGCATCGGTAACATCAGCAAAACTGACCACGGATACCATTGTTTACCTGGCTGAATTTAATACTAATCGCTGGCAAGGTACTATTTACGCTTACAAGATAGCCAACTTCAATACTGGTGAACTGGAAGCCACCCCTACATGGAGCGCAGCTCAGGTTCTCAATGCAAGAGATATTACAGCCGACCCAAGAACCATACTTTCTTATGGAAATGACGGCATAGCCTTTCAATGGGCCAATCTGACTTCCGACATGAAAGCTGATCTTCAAACCAATGAAGCCGGTGAAGTTGATTCACCTGCCATAGCTGAGGCTCGCCTGAACTATATACGTGGTGATCGCTCAGACGAAGGTCAGGGTAACTTCTTCCGTGAACGTGCTAGCTTATTAGGCGACATTGTAAACTCTGGACCTGTCTACGTTGGTAAACCAGACCTGAGATGGCCTGAGACTTTCCCTGTCAATAACCCCTCAACTCCTTACTCAAGCTTCAAAACTGATAAGGAAAATCGCTCTGGAGTCATCTATGTGGGGGCTAACGATGGCATGCTCCATGGATTTGACGAATCTACTGGTAAAGAGCTAATCGCCTATATTCCCAGCAATCTTTTTTCTACTGAATCAGACAAAGGACTGCATTATCTGACCGAACAAAATTATAAACACCAGTTTTATAATGATCTCACACCCAGCATATCGGATATACACATAAATTCTAACTGGCATACTGTATTGATCTCTGGCCAACGCTCTGGTGGACGAGGCTACTATGCTCTGGATATTACTGATCCCAGCAATTTCTCAGAAAGCAATGCGGCCAGCATCGCAATGTGGGAGTTCACCAGCGATGATGATGCCAACCTGGGTTACACTTACAGCAAACCTCAGATAGCTATGACTAACGACGGAAAATGGGTCGCTATCTTTGGAAATGGCTATAACAGCACGGGAGATAATGAAGCTAAATTATTTATTGTTGATATAGCAGCCGGGGCTGATGGGTCCTGGGATGCAGGTGATTACAAGGTAATCTCTACCGGCACAATCCACAATGGCGGTGCAAACGGCCTGGCAACACCGGCACTGGCTGATTTAGATAATAACGGAACCATTGATCGAGTCTATGCAGGAGATCTGAACGGTGACATGTGGGCATTTGACTTATCTGGTAGCACAAAAGATTCCTGGGTTACAGCCTATGGAGAGAAAAATCCTTTATTTACCACTGAAGGAAACCGCCCTATCACATCCAAGCCTATACTGTCATTTCACCCATCCGAGCCGAGCGATGATTCTAATGCTCCAAATATTATGGTGTTTTTTGGCTCGGGGCAATATTTAGTAGAATCGGATAAAGATTTAACTAAAGATATATCTACTGGGCATTACTTTTACGGAGTCTGGGATAAAGGAACTTCAGGACTAAAACGCAGTAATCTGGTTGAGCAGACATTTCGCGATGGCTTTTCATCTTACAGAGTGCTGACTAGAAATAATGTTGATTACAGCGGCGGTGATTATGGCTGGAATATTTCTCTGGATGTTGAGGGAGAAAGGTCTGTCACTAATCCAGCTGTTCGTGGAGACGTAGTATTTTTCAACACTTCAGTTCCAACCAGTGATCCCTGTTCAACCGGTGGATACGGCTATCGTTTTGCAGTAGATTTAGAGACTGGCGGCTCACCCAATGAACCGGTTCTGGTAGATCTTGATAATGATGGCATTGTAGACAGCGAAGATACGCTGGATAAAGACAATAATATTCCAGTAGCGGAAAAACTGGAAGGTGGTTCGCCTCCCAAAAGCGCATTTACTGATAAAAATCAATACATAGGTAAAGACCCGTTTTCTATCGGAGCACTGGACGAACCTAATTTTGGCCGCTTTTCCTGGCAGGAGTTATTAAAATGAGCACTATATTAAAATTTCCATCAAAGTTTCTGATAATATTTTTATTGTTAACTCCTTTTCCTTTATGGTCACAGGAAACGTTGTTAGCAATCGGTCAAATAGATGATATAGGGTCAAATTATATTACTATCACTGACAGCAGATTTGAAATCTTATCTACAGTTAAAGTTTTTCTTCTGGACAATAAATCAGGGGAACTAGCTGACCTGAAGATAGGAGACTTTGTCAAATTATCTCTTCTCAAAATGGATAATATTAAGTACGTCGATACGATTAATATTTTGTCAGAGCCATAACCAGTTTAAGATTATCCCATCACTAGAGACAGACTATGAATAGAGCAAAAAAGCAAGGCTTCACATTAATAGAACTGATGATTACTGTGGCCATCATCGGAATACTTTCCAGTGTTGCTATGAACTATTACGGTGATAATGTTACAAAATCAAAGTGTACCGAAGGCCGCTCAGCTTTACTCGCAAGATCTACTTCACTTGATAAATGTAAAGCTATTTACGGCGTATTCAATAAAAACTGTAATATTACTTTAGGATCAACCGAAAAAAATAATTTTGTACTGAGCATGGCTAGAGATGCAACAACCTATACGCTCACAGCTACGGCTTCTGGTGCAATTAGCGGTAACTCTTTTTGCAGTACCATCACGCTTAATCAATTGGGTATACAGGGTGGAACAGGATCCGCCCCCTGGTAAAACTCACAAATACCTTTCTCACATTTTACAAAGGGCTCTGATATAATCAGCGGCCCTTTTTTATAGTTTCAAATCATGACTCGAAAAGCTGTAGCCTTAATTTCAGGCGGCCTGGACTCTTTGCTTGCTGCAAAAGTCATTCAACAACAGGGCGTCCACGTTGAAGGCATCAATTTTTTCACCGGCTTTTGCGTTGAAGGGCATACTCATGCGATCCGCAAAAAAGACAAGGCCAAACCTAAACGTAACAATGCACTGTGGGTTGCCGAACAGCTGGGCATAAAACTGCATATAGTTGATATTGTTGAAGAATACAAAGATGTAGTTATCAACCCTAAACACGGATATGGTGCCAATTTAAACCCCTGCCTGGACTGTAAAATTTTTATGGTACAAAAGGCTCATGAATGGTTACAACAGAAAGGTTTCGATTTTATCATTACCGGCGAAGTGATCGGACAAAGGCCAATGTCACAAAGAAAGGAAACTATGCCTATCATTTCTAACGAATCGGGGGCTGACGATATTTTACTGCGCCCCTTATGCGCACAGAACTTACCAGCGACCAAACCCGAACTGGAAGGCTGGGTAAAGCGCGAAGAGCTACATGGATTTTCAGGTCGCTCACGTAAACCCCAGATGGCGCTGGCAAAACAGTTTGGATTTGAAGATTATGCCCAACCGGCGGGTGGTTGCTGCTTCCTCACTGATGAAAATTATTCTGTCAAATTACAGGACCTGTGGTCCAACCGGGGCGAGAAAAAGTACGACCTGGATGACATCATGCTGCTTAAAGTCGGCCGCCATATCCGCCCGGATAAGGCTTATAAAATCATTATTGCCCGTGAAGAAGGTGAAAACCGCTTCATGAGTGGATACAAAAAACAGTTTCAATCCATTAAAACCATCAGTCATGCGGGACCTCTTGCGCTGATTGAAGGTGAAGAGCTAAATGCTGAACAGGTAAAATTAGCCTGTGCCATCGTTGCCCGTTTCAGCAAGGGCAAGAATGAAGAGCAGGTTGAATTAACCTACAGCAAGGCTGGCGGAGAACCTGAAACCATTCACGTAAAAGCACTGCAATCGAGTGAAATACCTCAAAACTGGTACCTGGTGTAATGAACATTGAAATCGATGCCAGTAGACTGCTTTGCCCGATGCCAGTCATTCGACTGCAGGATGCTATAAATGAGTCCAAAATTGGCGACATCGTAAAAATAACCTGTACTGACCCGGGAGTGAAAAATGATATACCTGCCTGGTGCAATATTAATAAACACATCATACTCAGCATAGAAGAGCAGGATTACCAAATAATTATCTGCGTACGCAAGGAAAACAATGACTGATCTACGCAAAAAAACCATCCAGAAAGTCACCTACACCGGCATTCTGGTTAATATATTACTGTCTCTTGCACAAATTATTGCGGGATTTCTGGCACACTCCCAGGCTCTATTGGCCGATGGTTTACACACACTCGCTGACCTGATCAGTGATTTCATCGTATTATTTACCGCCCACCATTCAGCCAAAGAAGCTGATGAAGATCATCCTTATGGACATGCACGAATAGAAACGCTGTCTTCTATTTTTCTGGGTGTCGCGTTAATTGCGGTTGCACTTGGCATGGGCTATAGAGGCATTCAGACATTCGCCTCTACCGAGCCAGTTCAAACCGAAGCTTACGCGCTGTTTTTTGCTTTTCTAGCTATTGTCAGTAAAGAGTTTCTGTATCAATACACCATTCGTGCCGCGCGTAAAATTAAATCTACCCTGCTGGAAAGCAATGCGCTGCACCATAGATCCGATGTATTTTCATCGGTCGTTGTAGTTATTGGTGTCGGCGCGCAGGTCGCTGGCGTGAGTAATATGGATGCCCTGGCTGCAATCATCATATCCGTCATGATTTCATTAATGGGTATTCATCTGATTAAAAAAGCTTTCCAGGAATTAATCGATACCAGCCTCGATCAACAACTGGTGGAAAAAATCAGGGCCAGCATTAATAACATAGACGGAGTTGTCGATGTACATAGCCTGCGCTCCCGCTCAATGGGTGGAATGGGCTATATTGACACTGAAATTCGAGTCAACCCTCGTCTAAGTGTTTCAGAAGCACATTTTATTTCACTCTACATTGAAAAATCCGTTAAAAAACAATTTTCGGAAATATCTGACATTACCGTTCATATAGATCCTGTCGCGGAAACCGAGCATAAATTTATTTTACAGTTACCGAAACGTTCAGAACTGTTATTTAACCTTTACTCAGCCTGGGAAAGCGTGGAAAATTCTGAGCAAATTCATAATATTCACTTACATTATCTAACCCGTCAAATCGAAATCGATATTATATTGCCGCTAAAATTTGGTTGTGATAACGAACTAAAACTGGCGCAACAACTTTACGAAAAAGCTCAAAAAATTCCTTTTGTTGGAAAAATAAACATTTATTATGCACCCTGATTGAGCTACAGGTCTGAGCAAATTGCACCATTTTAGTGCGTTACACGACTAGCAATATTTCTTTTGCAATAATTGTCCAAACAGAAATAATCTGTACAATTAGCCGGCAATTTTATGCAACAACATCACCCACTATCTATTGGAGAATAGCGAAATGACAGCAGCTGACGTTTTAAGCATGATCGATGATCATGGTGTTAAATTTGTAGATTTACGCTTTACCGATACCATAGGTAAAGAGCAACATGTATCGATTCCGGCCAGCACTCTGGACGAAGATGTCTTCACCGAAGGTAAAATGTTTGACGGTTCTTCTATATCCGGCTGGAAAGGCATCAACGAATCAGACATGATCATGATGCTCGACCCTGAAACCGCCGTACTCGATCCATTTACCGACGAGCCCACCGTCAATATTCGATGCGATATCATCGAACCGAATTCCGGCGAAGGTTATGAACGCGACCCCCGCTCTATAGCCAAACGGGCAGAAGCCTATTTAAACTCTACAGGCATCGCTGATATCGCTTATTTTGGCCCTGAAAATGAATTTTTCGTTTTTGATGATGTTAAATGGGGTAACACGATGGGGCATTCGTTCTATCAAATTGACTCTGAAGAGTCAGAGTGGAATTCAGCCAAAAATTACGAAGGCGGCAATATGGGCCATCGTCCGGGCGTCAAAGGCGGTTATTTCCCGGTACCTCCTGTCGACTCCCTGCATGATTTACGTGGTGCAATGTGCCTCGCTATTGAAGAAATGGGACAGAAGGTTGAAGTACATCATCATGAAGTTGCAACAGCAGGACAATGTGAAATCGGCGTAGCTTTTAACACACTGGTGAAGAAGGCCGATGAAGTGCAAACATTAAAATACTGCATTCACAATGTTGCCCACAGCTATGGAAAAACAGCGACTTTTATGCCAAAACCAATGGTTGGCGACAATGGTAATGGTATGCATGTTCACCAGTCCCTGGTAAAAGATGGCGTAAATCTTTTTTCCGGCGATGGATATGGCGGGTTATCAGAGACCGCACTTTTCTACATTGGTGGAATCATCAAACACGCCAAAGCCCTTAATGCTTTCACCAATGCTTCGACTAACAGCTACAAACGTTTAGTACCCGGTTTCGAAGCACCTGTGATGCTGGCCTACTCCGCCCGTAATCGATCCGCTTCAATTCGTATTCCGTACGTCACAAATCCGAAGGCTCGCCGCGTTGAGATTCGATTTCCTGACTCCACGGCCAACCCCTACCTGGCATTTTCGGCCATGCTGATGGCTGGTATCGATGGTATCAAAAATAGAATTCACCCGGGTGAAGCCATGGACAAGGATTTATACGACCTTCCGGCAGAAGAAGAAGCCGCCATTCCACAGGTTGCCTTTTCATTAGACGAAGCCCTGACCGCACTCGATGCAGACCGCGACTTTCTGAAAGAAGGTGGAGTATTTACTGATGACGTGATCAATGCTTTCCTCAAACTTAAAGATACGGAAGTCCAACGTTTACGCCTGGCCACCAATCCTGTTGAATTTGACATGTATTACAGCCTGTAAACCGGTAATCACACACCTTAATTTAGCACTTCGAACTAGCCCCTGAATTCAGGGGCTTTTTTTTGCACTAATATTGTGCACCGATAGCAATTAAAGGCTTATAATACTCCCTGGAAAACCTCATATCACTGATATAAAACCCGTTCCGAAGCTTGGCACTTTTATTGCTATAAAACTATCATGCCCAATATTGAATCCAGTAAAATTCTTGACTACCTGAACAGCAGCATCATCTGTCTGAGCGAAGACCTGAAGATCAACCAGGTGAATGCAACAGCAGAAGTTTTCTTTGATACCAGTGAAAAGGTTTTGCTCAACAAACCATTCGCTTCTCTATTTGCCCCAAATGAAGAAAACTCGATTTTATCATCTTTGCAATTCAGCCTGACCTATAACCATCAGATTACCGAGCACGAAGCCTGTTTAACACTGGCCAACCGTAAAAGCATTATTACCGACTATTCAATACACCCGATTATTGAAGTTAACCGGCTTAATCTATTAATAGAACTACTGCCACTGGACAGACACCTGGAAATAGCCAGAGATGGCCATAGAATCAGCCAGCAAACAGCCAGCCAACAGCTTGCGCGAGGCATGGCTCATGAAATTAAAAACCCGTTAGGTGGAATTCGAGGGGCCGCACAGTTACTCGAAGGGGAAATATCAAATCCTGAATTAAAAGAATACACAGACGTAATTATTCGCGAAGTAGACCGTTTACAACGATTATTAAACAGTATGCTGGGGCCCAATAGAAAAATTGAAAAAGAAAAAATAAACATCCTGGAAGTTCTGGAGCATGTGCGTAGCCTGATACAGGCAGAATTTCCAAAGCTGACCATTGATCGAGATTATGACCCCAGTATTCCGGAGCTGATGGCCGACAAAAACCAGTTAATCCAGGCCTTTTTAAACATCGCCAGAAACTCTGCTCAATCAGTCAATGAAAACCAGCATAAAAAAGGCGAAATCACTTTCAGAACACGCATTAACCGACAACACACAGTGGGTAACAAACGTTATAAACATGTCATGCAAATTGACATAATAGATAATGGCCCCGGTATTGCCGATGAAGTACTGGAAAATTTATTCTTACCGATGGTAACTAACAAAGCCGATGGAACCGGACTTGGGCTACCAATAGCGCAACAGATTATCGTTGGGCATGACGGCATCATTCAATGCCAGAGCGACCCTGCGCAAACTACTTTTACTACTTTACTACCACTTGAGACAGTTTTATGAACGACAAAAAGGAAACCACGTCATGTATCTGGATTATCGATGATGACCAGTCAATAAGATGGGTACTCGAAAAAGCTTTAAAAAAAGCTAATTTCAAGACAAAAACTTTCGATTCCGCTTCTGTTGCCCTGACTCGTCTGAAACGTCAAAACGGCGAACAACCGGATACCATTATTACCGATGTTCGCATGCCCGGCATTGACGGCTTTGAATTCATGAACCAGGTGCATAATTTTGATGCGGATATGCCGATTATTATCATGACCGCGTATTCGGACCTGGATACAACCGTACAGGCTTACCAGGAAGGCGCGTTTGAATACCTGTCAAAACCATTCGACATTCAGGAAGCAACCAGCCTGGTAAAACGGGCTGTGCAAAAACGTTTCGAAACCAGCCCAAAATCGTCTGGAAAGGATATTTCCAGCGAAATAATCGGTGAATCACCGGCAATGCAGGAAATTTTCAGGGTGATCGGGCGACTCTCACGTTCGAACATAAGTGTGTTATTGAACGGGGAATCGGGTACCGGTAAGGAAAGAGTCGCCCAGGCACTGCACAAACACAGCCCAAGGGCAGATAAACCTTTCATTGCTATCAATACTGCCGCCGTTCCCAGCGAGTTATTAGAATCTGAATTATTTGGACATGAAAAGGGGGCCTTTACCGGTGCCCAAAGCCAGCACAAGGGTCGTTTTGAGCAGGCCAATACTGGCACCCTGTTTCTGGATGAAATTGGCGACATGCCAATGGCTTTACAAACCCGGCTGCTAAGAGTGCTGGCCGAAGGCGAGTTTTTCAGAGTGGGCGGCATCACATCCATAAAAGCCGATGTCAGGATCATTGCTGCAACTCACCAGAACCTGAAAGAACTGGTCAGTCAGGGGCGATTTCGAGAAGACCTCTATCATCGACTGAACGTCATAAAAGTACACTTGCCGGCAATACGCGAAAGACGCGAAGACATCCCCCTGTTACTCAACCACTTTATGCAGCAGTCAGCCATAGAACTGAATGAAAACACCAAAACACTGAACAAAGAAGTACTCGACTACCTTTGCACCCTGCCGTGGAGTGGAAATGTTCGTCAAATAGAAAATACCTGTCGCTGGTTCAGTGTTATGGCCACCGGAAACATCATACAAATGAGCGACCTGCCGGATGAGCTGAAAAGCAATAGCAGCGGTTCTACAGAACCAACAACATCCAGCAACGAAGTCGAACCCCAACACTCAGACTGGACCAGTCAACTTCAACAATGGACTTTAAACCAGCTAAATGCCGGTCAGCAGGATATATTATCCCAGGCACTGCCCATGTTTGAAAAAACCTTGCTGGAATGCGCTCTGAATAAAACCGGGGGACGTAAGATAGAAGCCGCCAAACTACTCGGCTGGGGCCGGAATACATTAACGCGTAAATTGAAAGAGCTTTACAGCAACCCATAATGACCCGACCTGTGGTGATTGCTGGAACAGACTCAGGATGACGTAAATTTGTGCTATCCCCACCTACCTTCATACCGGCGAAGGCCGGTATCCATCGCAAACACACGCAACACCCCGAATAGAAAGCCTCACCTGGTCTGTCAATGCCAGTCAGCACTATAGATCCCGAGTCAGGCCCGGGATGACGAAAATCTATGCCATACCCGCCTGCCGTCATACCGGCGAAGGCCGGTATCCATCGCAAACACACGCAACACCCCGAATAGAA
>CALCSG010000529.1 GCA_937894085.1 uncultured Gammaproteobacteria bacterium
TTTCAGGTAATATAGCGTTTATTTTTTTATTCTTTATGGCTGCCGTGATTTTTTCAACACTGGCTGTATGGATAGAATTATTACCAACTACAGCAACTGGTGCATGCTCGCATCGCCCCACACAGGAGACTTTCTGTATTCGAACACCGAGACCAGCTGTTTCTTCTAAGCGCTGAATCAGGTTATTACAACCAGACATTTCGCAGCTTACAGAGTTGCACACTCTTACAGTCAACGGTGGTGGTTGTTCTTGCCCTTCCTTAATCACATCAAAATGATGATAAAAGGTAGCAACTTCATACACTTCACTGTGAGCAAGTTTCATCTCATCAGCCAGAGCAACGAGATGAGCTGCAGAGATAAAGTTATATTTATCCTGAATTTTGTGCAAATGCTCAACCAGTAAATTGCTTTCTCTGGAGATATCGCCCAGTAAGGATCTTATTTCACTGAGTGCCTGTGGATCTGTATGGCGACCTCGAGACTGTCCTTTTTTACGCTTTAATTTCAGGTTGTTATTATCCTGCACAAGTACCTCCCCGCGCGATAAAAACATAGATAACTATTAAAAAGCCTAAATTAATCCATAAAATTCAGAAACTGGTTTTTTTTATCTATATTCTTTAATAATAAGTTAACAGAAAACTGCTTTATTGGCTAAAGCCAAAAAACACTTTAGGTTTTCAGAATAACGCCGATATCATCCATTAACAAACATAAACTTCAAGTCATGGGCTAACTAATCATGAATACCAATATTATCCAGAGACTTTAGTTGTTTAGTTGTTTAGCGGTTTAGCGGTTTATTTTTATTCTGCTGACAGTTCAGATGAGCTAACGCTTTACCCTAACCCCTGAAATTAAAGATGAGATGACAGCCAAAATACAAATTATCCAGCCGATGACGGATAATTTGCACCAGCTTCAGGTAAGTGTCATTCAAACCCGGCAATGGTTAACCGATATTAGCGCAACGAGAGCACTTGACGGTCTCGATGCTGGCTTCAAAGGAAGCTGAAAATTCTGCCTACCTGTTTGACCAGGCAATCAATAATTTAATCAGGCTGGACACAGTTCAAGCTAAAGATAATCGTTCCTTTACGCCAATTTTTCAGCAACGTTACAAAACCAGTCAAAAAATGGCACAGGCTGACGTTAAACATCAAAGTGAAATCGCCACCAGAATGGGAATGCAGACACGTCAACACGCATCTGATTTCACATCATTGAATCATCTGCTTACAGGTTATCATGGAGGATAAACCTGTAATATTTAAACAGTATTCAAATCCCCTGGCAATCAATCGTAGTTTTTACCGAAATCCATATTATGCCCGGGTTCAAGCCCTTTTTTTGCAGGATCAATCAACCCCGGTAGAATCCTTTTTAAGCTCTTATGCAGTTTATCCCCTGCTATATCAATAATATAACCGGTAATCCATTTATTATCTTTTTCTCCCATCTTAGCGCTTACGTGGTCACCAAGGATGCGGTAAAAGATAAAACTAGGGCCATCAATACGCGAAAACTTACATTGAGAATAATCACCGATACGTTCGTTCAAAGTAGTTAGAAACTGTTTTCTATATTCACCTTCGCCGTTTGTTTCCTGCCGGTTATCCTGCAGAATTCCAGCCATATGTAGACCGGCACCGCTGATAATGCCATTGCGCTGCTCCTGGTCAAACTGATCAAACAGGATGCGATCAACCAGCTGCAACAGGAATGCCGCAAATTCGGTTAATACATCCAGTCGTTGTGACTGTGTATCCGTCTGAAAACCCTCGTTCTCCAGATCCAGCACTGCCTGACCCGCAATTTGCCAGATATTAAAACTGATTGCAGAACCGATTTCCTGCAGGCTTCTGCCACGCCCACGCTGGTTCCAGCCACCTTTTAATCTTGCCATAATGTATAACCTTATAAATGTAGAAACTTCAGGATGAGAATGCTAGCATAAAATTCTTGACTATTTTAGTAGGTTTTTTCTGTGGATACATTATCTAAATCGTCTCAAATTCTGCCAGGGCTGGTTAACCAGGTACAGCATAATTGTGATATCTCGGATGCCAACCACGCCGGAAATTATACATTATGTATTTATCTGTTGAAGATGCGTGAATATTATCGCTGGATACATGCACTCGATTTTAGTGATAATTTTGAAAGTGAACAAATGAGTCAGTGGTTACGCGAAAAAGAAGATACCTGGGATCAGGTCATCGACGAGCCTTACCGGCCGATTACATTAGCAAATGCTGAATTCGATATTTTTGATAACCAGTCGATTAACGCTCAGCTCAATCATCACAAACTTTTTTACCATGCCGGTATCGGCCGCAGTGCCGTACAACATTTTTTCGTGGCGGAACTGATACACAGTTATAAACACGAAAATACTCAAATTAGCATTACCGGGAAAGAATATGCACGTGACTTAACCGCACCTCCTGCCATGTCAACACACTCTGAAATCGTTGTGCGACAGGAATCTCTGAAACGCATGTGCTGGGAACGTTATCAGGAATGGCACTGGAATCAACTCGATAACTCAATGGGAACCGCGTTGTCATTTTACCCGTTTACTGAATCAATTCCTGACGCATTACAAACTATGGTAGAAGTCGAACAACACACCCTGATCCAGCACGAAATTGGAGAAATGCAAATCACTCAGCTTGTTGGTCAGCGATGGCCAACCATGATGCTGGAGCTGTTAGGCACTAAAGCTGAATTGATGGCTCGAACGGCACGTGATCATCTGGCAGATAGTCTCTCTACCCTGCCCTATTTAATCGAACAACAAAACCCTGCATCAATACATTTCTTTTTTGCCAACCTGGCCTATATGCGCAAAGAGTTATTTCCTTCTGCCATACAGGCTTATCAACAGTGGGCTGAAACGGGAGATTTATCGGCTTTACATGACCTGACGCAACGATCAGCAAATCACTGGCAACAAACCATCCAGTCCATACTTGAAATTTGTGAACGGAGTGAGCAAAATCCAGCCACTGAAATAGTTACATTAATCGAACACTCTAAAATTTAAAAAATGATGAAAGATCTTTCTTCAATAAGAGAAGTAAAACCAAACAGTTTCATTTTCGAAAAAGAAAATGCACTACCTGATTTTCTGTGTGATGACATGGTAAAGCGTTTTGAACAGGCCAAAGATGAACAGTATCTGGGTAGAATCGGTCAAAATTTTCAGCAAGAGCAATCTATTAAAAAATCTACCGATCTGGTAGTCAGTGGCAAACCTCACTGGAAAGATGTCGATAATAACCTGTTCCGCTCATTGGGCATGGCGTTAAAGGAATTCAAGGAAAAATACGAATACTTTAAGGGCCCCTTCAAAGATAACGGCTATGCATTGCAACGTACTCAGGTGGGTGAACATTATCATTGGCACATCGATGGTGGCAGTCATGATTTCAGTCAACGTCAATTAGTGGCTGTGTGGTATTTAAACGATGTGCCCGGACCCGGTGGTGAGACAGAGTTTCTGTTTCAGGATGTAAAAATCACACCTCAAAAAGGCAAGCTGGTGCTATTCCCGCCGTTCTGGACTCACGAACATCGTGGCGTCACCCTGCAAGAAGGCATCAAGTATATTGCGACTACCTGGGTAGTTTTTGCCTGAAATAATCTACTCGATAGTTACAATACCCGGTCATTTAGAAGTTTTTTTTCACCACGAAGGCAAGTCATTATATAGACTTAAGTTTTTCAAAATTATGATAATTGCTATTTTATCTGGTTACCTTTTTAAGGTCATTTGTTTTTCTTCCTGATCTTAGTGCCTCGACAATTGCTCCTGCATTGTTCTCGGCTTTAATTCCTCCTCCGGCATCCATGCAGTCGTACCTACGGGCATCCTGCCCTGGTTCGTAGTGAGTATCTTTTGACTTTTTTAATTACAACTGAATAGTTACCAGATATTTTTAAATATTTAGCGACTTCTATAAATTACTTTTAACGTTACATCGTCAAAAAAATAAGACCTCGCCAGGAGATTCCGCACCTGTGTCAGTTTCCGCGATCATTACCTACAGTTCTTTTCACTAACTGTATGTATAAATAACAATAAAAAATGAGCCTGCTAGCTCCTTTTTATTTACTGTAATTTACATCCAGCCTTTTTCTTTGTAATATTTTATAGCACCATCATGTAATGGTACTGACATCGCAATATGAATCATATCATCAGCTTTTAAGTGCGCAAATGCAGGGTGTAATTTTATGAAATCTTCCAGGTTTTCAAACACTGACTTCACAACTACATAAACAGTATTTACTGGCAACTCGCTGGAAGTGACCAATGTAGCAGCTACGCCGAAAGTAGGCACATCGTCAGGGTTACCGCGATACATTCCACCGGGAATAACAGTTTTGGTATAGAAAGTATTATCCTTAACCAGTTTATCAACTGCAGGTCCTGAAACATCAACAAAGTTAGCCTCACAGGTTATTGTCGCTTCTTTATTAAGCGCGGCAGGATTACCAGCCAACCAGAAAAAAGCATCAATCTTGTTATCACATAATGCACCCGGTGTTTCAGAAGATTTCATCTGAGAAGCCTGTTTTAAATCTTTGTTGGTATACCCCATAGCATTCCACATAACATTCCAGGTCGCTTCAGTACCTGAACCGGGATTACCAATATTGACTCGTTTACCTACCAGATCACTAACATGTTTAATGTTGGCATCTTTACGTGCAACAAGACTGATTGGCTCGGGGTGTACTGAGAATAAAGCTCTCAGCTCTTTAAAAGGCCCCTGTTCTATGAAAGACTTTTTACCGGTACCATTATGAGCATGATATTGCCAGTCAGATTGAACAACACCCATGTCCAGATCGCCGGAACGAATGGCATTGATGTTATAAACCGAACCATCTGTTGATTCTACAGAACAGCGTACACCATGCTGTTTACGACCTTTATTTACCAGGCGGCAAATTGCACCACCAGTGGGGTAATAAACGCCAGTCACGCCACCAGTTCCAATGGTAATGAAAGAACCTTCTGCAAATGAAGGTGCAGAAGCCAGGTATGCAGCCAGAGTTAAACCTGCAACCAATAGCTTTTTCGTGAACTTTTTTTGAATCATTGAACTCTCATTTAAAATTATGAATTTTTATTTGACTGAAGTTTGCTTTTTTTTTCATTATTATATGAATCGGAACTTTATCAGCAGAATTAATATAACACTCTGGTTTTGTTATATAAATAACCCGCCCAATGAATTATTTAAATAATTAAATTTTTAACTATAAACAGACAGGTTGAGTTGTATGCTTACCTGACTATAAAGTGATTATTGAATCGTATTTAAGTGAGTACATTTTTGTTCAAAAACAACATTGCTTAAGCCAACTTTTCTAATGCCTGCTCCAGTCTTGTTAACACATCCTGAACCAGTTGCTGACTACAGGTACCTACCGAAATACGATACCAGTCAGCATGAGTGTCTGCACCAAACCAGGAAAAAGGTAAAACACCAATACCTGCGTCATTTAACAGATATTCATGCACATCTTTATCAGTCGCTAAAATTTTACCGTCTACTGTCTTTTTATTTTTTAGATTTATGCGAACAGAAAGGTAAATAGCCGCTTGCGGAGCAATTGCATCAACATCATAGCCTTTTTCATTTAATGCCATAAATCCCTGATAAAAACCATCCAGACGATTTTTCAACTGAGCTCGAAAATCTTTCAGAAAATGTTTTACTGAATCTTTTTCAGCAAGAAATAAACCGGTCGCCAGTTGCTCGGGTTTAGGTGCCCAGGCACCAATATGTGCAATGAAAGCACGCATTTTAGAGATGATTAATTCTGGCCCCGTTGCCCAACCAACTCTTACACCCGTACCCGCTAAAGACTTGGAAATACCATCAATAAACACGGCATATGGCTTTATATCTGGACATATTTCCAGTGGATGAAAAAATTGAGAGTCTCCAAAAGTCAATAACCAGTAAACCTGGTCAAACATTACGTATAACGGTTTTTGATCTGCTGGCCGGCGCTTATTTTCTGCTACTACTAGCTCACAGATATCACGTAATTGCTGTTTATCAAGAATAGTACCTGTGGGATTTTGCGGAGAACACAGTGAAAGCAACACCGCATCATTGATATGTGGTCGCAAGCTATCTGCGGTAGGAAAGAAATTACTTTCAGGAGAAGTTTCAATGATAACTGGCTGCGCATTATGCAACTCAGTGTAATAATCATTGTTCCACGAAGGTACAGGAAAAATTACTTTATCACCGGGATCAACTATTGTTTTAAAAAATGAATAAATGAGTGGACGCGAGCCACTGGCAACCTGCACTTCACTCATTGTTACATCTATTTTACAGTAATCTTTCAGCAATTCGATAATGGAATGCCTCAGAAGGTCCACTCCGTATGCTCCCGGATAATTAGTTTCATGGCGCCTATAAGCATCGATGGTTAATTCGGTCAAACGCTCGGGGATCGGATAAATTTGAGAGTTGAAATCACCCACTGTCAGGTTATAAATTTTTTCACCCTGATTAATTTTTGCATTAATTTCTGCGGCTATGGTTAAGATAGGAGAAGTCGTGATGCTTTGTGCGGCAGAAGATAGTTTCATTTTTCCTCGGGTCTGAAATTTACATTGTAAACTGTGAATGTATCAATATTTTCAAGGCTTAGGAAGCGATGATCGAATGATTTAGTAGCCCCTGATTAAATACAGGGTTGCTGCGGCACAGAGATGTTCCAGCAAAATTCATGCTGTCATAAATACCTTTGTGTCAGGGAATCTTTCTGGCATAACATTTAATCCATGAAGAGGTTCCATTCGGTTTAATTTTAAGCAATACTTAACTTAAATCAACTTTACACCTCATTTTCTTTAATTATTTTAATCTTAAAATGTTGAATTTACGCGCCTTAGAAGTCTTTTTAGCAGTAGTCGATCAGGGTAGTTTTGCAGCAGCGGGAGAAGCCATCGGTCTGACTCAATCGGCTATCAGTTTACAAATCAAAGCACTCGAACAGGATTTTGAAACTGTATTTTTTGATCGCAGCAAACGTCCTCCCGTCCTCAATGCAGATGGAGCTTTACTGGCTCAAAAATCACGTCAAATGCTGGAGCAGTTTCATGAATTAAAACAATCATTCATCGAACGTCATTATAGTGGTACTTTGCATATTGGAACTGTGCCATCTGTTTTAACCGGCATTTTACCCTGTGCCTTATCGAGAATGAGAAAAAAATACCCCAGGTTATTAGTTAATTTAAACACAGACCTTTCCAGAGAATTATCTGTCAAGGTGCAAAAAGGGGAGCTGGATGGTGCCATAGTAACTGAACCACAACATCTGTCCGGAGAGCTCAGCTGGCAACCTTTCGCTGCTGAACCACTGGTCGTCATTTCTCCAAAAGGAACAGAAGGTTTGATTGATACAGAGTTATTGTCGCGTTACCCTTTTCTGCAGTTTAAAAAGTATACCTGGGTGAGTAATTTGATCGATCGACATTTAAAGGATCGGAATATCCAGGTAAAAACAGAACTGGCGGTAGATTCACTGGAATCAATAGAGATGATGGTGGCAGAAGGGCTGGGTGTGTCCATCGTACCTTTGCGTAGTCACTGTCATGAACTTGATCGTAAAGTGGTTATCTCTCCATTCGGTAAAAAACCGGTTAAACGCTTAGTAGGAGTCATTCAAAGAACAGCAAATCCAAATGCAGAGCTCATCAATATGTTGCATGAAATACTACTATATGAAACCAAGCTTTCCTTAAACCGTCAACATGATTGAAATTATTTCGGCAATTGGCACCATCTTTGCCATGATTTTACTGGGTAGCTTGCTTCGTGCTAAAAGCGTACCCAGTGAAGAGTACTGGATATATGCGGACAAGCTGGTGTACTGGATTTTATTTCCATCCTTTTTGTTCTATAAAACTTCAACCATCACTATTACAGCGGAACTTTTAACTCCGGTTTCTCAGACCCTTGTAGCAGGCATGTTGTTAACGGTGGTGATTGTATGGGTAGCCAGTCGCTGGTTAAAGTTCGACAGTAAAGCCTGTAGCTCCATCGTTCAGGCATCGGGCAGGCACAATACATTTATTGCACTGGCCATCGCCGAAAAACTGTTTGGAGAGAGCGGGTTATTAATCGCAACGCTGGCCACCGCCATTCTCATACCCGTCACTAACATCGCTATAGTGATAGCGTTGGTAATAATATTAAATAAAGACCAGCAGCAACTGTTCAAAAAAATAAGCGGAGACTTAATTAGAAATCCTCTGTTAATAGCCATTTTCTGCGGAATGACTTTTAATGCTCTCGGCTTTAAGCACATAATAATTTTACATGATGTGACATCCCTGCTAGGCAGCGCCACTTTACCTGTAGTGCTTTTATGCATTGGTGCCAGCATGAGATTCGAGGGTCTCAAACAAACCCTGCCAGCCTTACTACTGGCCAGCATCGGAAAATTCATCATTTTCCCCGGTATCGTTTTATTTCTACTTTTACAAACCAGTGTTCCACCAGAAATCGCCATCATTGTTATCCTTTATGCCTCAGTTCCGACTGCCGCCTCGGGATTTGCCCTGGCACGGCAGATGGGTGGAGATTATAAACTGATGGCTTCATTGATCACCAATCAAACCCTGATATCTTTTTTAACCCTGCCCTTCAGTATTTACCTGGCGACCCGTTTTTGGGGATTAGCATTCGAATAATTAACTTTCACAAAAAAATTGTTCTTGCGTTATCTTTACCCTGTCTTAATTGCTTGAACCCTGAATAGTCACTCTTCCATTCAGAGCTATTATTTGCCCCCCATAACTTTTCTGACATTGGACAAGGTGTTAATGAAAGTATTTGTTTGATGGTTCGGCTATAAAAACCCCTCTCTAATCTTAAAATGATGATTATTTGAAAAGTTAAAATAAAATCAGGCTAAATCGTTTTCATCTTCTGATTATGAATAATTATTGCCATTACAGAATCATTACAATTCATACCAGTTGGAGCTAGTTATCTGAAAATATAGCGCTTATACTTATTATATTAATCGGGGGTTTTCTAATAGACTCGACGTATTTCCAAAACATGGAAAACCTTGGTCTAGCCCCAATAATTACAGAGGAATATGGCTATGGTAGAAGTTTCACATGAAATCGGGGTGCTAACAGCTCTTATGGAACGGCTTGAAAAGGAGCGTATTCCACGTGCCCTGGATATTAAGGAAAAAGTCGACCGCGGTGATCGTCTTGATGAGTCGGATACGAATTACCTGGAAAAGATCATTGATGATGCCCAGGATGCAATGGAGTTGGTTGTTAATTACCCGGAGTACCAGGAGCTCTATGCACGCGTGGCTGGCCTCTACGAGGACATTACGAGTAAGGCCCTTGAGAACGAACAGGCTGCAATGTCTCCTGCAGGTTGATCCATCGGTCGCGTCTGTTTACTACTGCTTTACTATCACCACATACTCCTGCTCGCAGTGATAACCAGCATTTAAAGCTGAAGCGGACTATATATAGAGATTACGTTAAAGAGCTACATGGACGTAGCAAATACAGTTCATTTCAGAAGCTATTAACTGCCTTTCGTAATTCAACTGACTTCATATCAATTTAACCACTTAAAAAATCTAGGCCGGTAAGAACTCAATCGGATAAGTCACGGTAATTTCTTCAACATGCTGTGCCCCAAAATTGAATTGCTTTATGCGCTTTACCAGTCGCGATTCCAGTCTGGTATCGTTGAGCTCGTTGGAAACCACTTTTATCCTGGTCACTTTGCCGCTCGGAGCCACAGTTATTTCCAGTACTATTTTTCCTTTCAGACCAGGGTTCGTCCGCCGTGCCCGATTATAAATAGAGTAAAGTTTGCTCTTGTTCTGATCAAACACAATGGTTATTCCCTCTTCTGATCTTACCCCCGCAGTGCGAGGTTTATCAGTTGTATTAACTGCCTTTTTGTCTTTTTTTGTTTGAGTTTCAAGCTGAACTTCGGGCGATAACAAAGCCTGTTTAACCTGTGCAACCTCACGTTCGGATAATCGAGTGGTGTTTGTAGTTAAAGTTGTTTCGTATTGATTAATATTAACACCACCGCTTCCTCTGGCCGCATCAGCCAGTAATAAAGCCTGGTTCGAGTTCACTGCCCTGGTTGTTGAATTAGCGTTTGCGTCAGAGTTTACATTGCCTCCAATCATGGCACTCACTTCATCGGTTTCCATTAAATCAGCTAATACATTTCCTAATGCCAGCAAACCACTATTTTCGGCTTTTTCGCGTGCCTGTTTCTGCGTTTTAGTTAACGGCTTTTGGGCTTCCTTTTTTATATTTTTTTTGACCTTGGGTTTTTCTATTTCTTTTGGTTTGGGTTTAGGTTTAACGACAGGTTTTGGTTGTTCTCTGGGCCTGATTTTCGGCTTTTCTTTTTGCAAGATGAAATTAGCAATACGCTCCGGTACATCAACCCTTGCCTTTCTAACTGGTTCAGGCACTGTTACTCTGGATATAGCTATCGCCAGCAACATCATGGCGATGACAAAGATCATCGCAAGTATCACAAATTGCCTGTTATTTTTACTTTCCGGCTTCCAGTTTAGTGCCAGTTGTGCATATCGAATCCCTGACACTATGACTTATCTCTCGAAGCTGTTTTTTGTATTGCCGCGAATGCAATCTGGGTGTAATTGGCTTCTCTACAGGTCGCTAATATTTTCTTTAGCAAATCGTAATGTATATTTTCATCTCCCAAAATAGTGACTGCTTTACCCTTAATTTTGCCATCGGCAGTTCTCAATACTGCTGATTTGGCGTATTGAAACTGAAGTTCTTTTTTGAGTTCCTGTATCAGTAGTTCTGACCTGTTTAGGGTAGAGTCTATGACTGCCACCAGGCGACCCTGAACCATAATCTTTTGCCTGGTGACGGAGATTATGAGTGTTTCTGCCGGCACTTTTTGGGCGATGGATGTGGGAAGGTGCAAATCTTTTTTATTTGGTAACTGTTGCACACTGGAAGAACTGACTAACAGGAAAAATACCAGGATGGTAAATATGTCCATTAAAGAAATCAGGTTAAGAGGCGATTTTCTACTACGCACCAGGTACCTTTCCATGCGCTTTGCCCGGCGAGATTTATTCAACATTTGAAACAGCCCCCTGTTTTTCCATCGTACCTGAAACAGGTATTATTTCAGGGGCATCTCCAATGGATATATTGGGAAATAATTCGACTGTTTCAACATCTGTTATCTGAATGACATCAGTCACTCTGACCCGATCCATTACCTGTATCAGTGTTTTATAATTTATTCCGGGTTCGAGCAGTAAGGTAATGCCCTGTTCCTCTGGAAATCTATTTTTAATTTCCAGAAGAACATTGCTGAAAGTTTTCCAGTTATCTTCTGTTTTCGATCTTTCGAGATACTTGATTCGTCCTAAATTTACATCCCTTATTTCAAAGCTGTCTTTTCTGATTATTAATTCAAGTTGTAATTTAATTTTTTCCTGCTGGTTATTAACAGCACCCTGTGGAGGTAACTCGATCTCGAGTATTGTCATTCGAGAAAAAACTGCTGTGATTAATAAAAAAGGAACCAGAATAACCATCAGGTTAAGAAAGGCGGTAATATTGAGCTCAACAACTTCCGGTTGATATTTGCGTCTGACCAGTTTCATTCCTTGTTTCTACCCGGTCGCTTATTCGTCAGCGATTATGTTCAGACATTTAACACCTACCATTTCTATATTATCTATCAGGCGGGCAGTTTTAGTGACGAGGAAAGAATGGATTAAAATTAATGGAATTGCTGCTACCAGACCGAACGCCGTGGTATTCATCGCCACTGATATACTGGCAGAGAGCAGATCAGCTTTTTCTGCGGGGTCAGCACCAGCCACGGCGGTGAATGCCTGAATAAGGCCGATAATGGTTCCTAATAATCCGAGTAACGTCGCAATATTGGCAAAAGTAGCCAGGTAATGAGTCCGTTGTTCAAGATCAGGCATGGTCTCCATAATTCCTTCCTCCATTGCAGACTCAATACTATCCCTGTTGGAGTTTGCGCTCTTTCGAGCAAATCCATAATTCAACATCGTTGAGACAGGAGTATTAACGGTTTCTGTCAGTTTTTTGGCTCTGTCAAAATCCTCAGCCTTTAGCATCGGAACCAGTTGTTCCCATATTTTTCTGGTCCTGCTTTGAGTTCTGCTGATATATAGAAAACGCTCTAAAGAAATAGCCAAACCTAACGCAAGCACCAGTAATATAGGGTACATAAACGGACCGCCGGTTTGAAAGAACTTGATTAATTCCATGAGAACCCTCTTTGTAGGAAATTATATAATTGTAATAGTAACTACTCTTAATTTAGTCTTCACGCTGAGTAGTCATTTTAAATAAAACTTTAATTCAACAGCAGTTAAATTATTAATATCTGTATTCCATTAACGCCACCAATGCGTTAATCAGATTTGTCTTTATCTTTTACCAGAAGATCCGTATTAGCGAAAAAGGCTACTGTCTGCATAAACATCGACGATTCGACCTGTTCTTCAGACTTCTGTTTAACGACCTGATGCCCGTTAAACTCTTCGTCTATTTGATCCAGTATAGATTTCCTCGTAGCTCTATATTCGTTAAAACCTATATGGTTTTGATAGTAATCTTTGGAAAGATTTCTTAACCTGGTTGAAAAACTATCATCATTCATGAACTGTTACCCACTTCTCGAACCACCCTGAAACCGGTTATTTTATCTGCTGAGCCATCGTGTGAATTGATCGTCGTAATATTACAATTCTCCAGTGCCTGTGCATAGGATCCACCCGCTGCTTTCAACTTTCTGCCCTTATCATAAACCCACTCCTGAGCATTGCCAACATAGTTAACAAGCCCCCATCCATTTTGCTTACCGATACTGCTTATTACCAGGCCTTCACCTTTCTGTATACCTCTTGTGCTGACTTTACAATTTCGGTTTGCATCAAGAGTTTTACTGCGTGATTTCGCAGCATAGATCCATTCATTTTTTGTCGGTAAACGATATTTCTTTGAGGTATTACTACTTAACCAGTCGAGGTATTTTTCTACCATAGATATATCAATACCGGTTACTGGCAGTTTTACATCCCTATCCGTGATAACGTTGCATAATGAGGTTTGATTGCAGAAACTATTCATCTCATCAATAGACACTTCATATTTTCCTATGGCGAAAACCTTTATTCGACTACTGCCAGGTATGACCACTAATTCCGGTCCACTACCCGCAGCTTTAATTTTATCTCTACACAAAGCCCGTTTACCCCGAGCTCCCAAACCCGCTAAAGATTTATCACAGACATCTCTGGCTTCTATGGTTAACCCTGCTAGCACTTTACTGGATTTAAAAATTCTTAAGCTATACCTCTTAGCCTCCAGTGCACGTTCAGGATTTAACGTGCCTGTCTGTTGTATACATGCGGCAAGTGAGCCTACTATTTTATCTTCTATGCCTTTGTATCGCACCAGATCAATCTCTCTGAGCTTATTTATAGCAGATTCAATATTTCTCATATTAAGAAGGTTAATACATCTCAATTGATTA
The DNA here is from genome assembly GCA_937894085.1 of uncultured Gammaproteobacteria bacterium. Classification (GTDB taxonomy): domain Bacteria; phylum Pseudomonadota; class Gammaproteobacteria; genus JACNJF01. The sequence continues at coordinate 13,617 of CALCSG010000529.1, forward strand.
TTCACATTTTCCAGTGCAGCATCAAAGTTCTTCGTATCCTGTGTAGCCTGTATCTTCTTCTGTTCAAGCGTCTTCTGTAAATTTTGTTGGGCAAGTAATTCCTGCCGTCGTTTTCTGGCCAGATTTTGTTGCATTATTTTTTCTTTTTCCGCCGCAGCTACCTGCGCTACCTGCGCTATTTTCTGTTGTTCTATCGCACTGGTAATTTCTAAGGTTTTAGAATCCAGCTCAGCGGTTTCATCACTAAAACGTTTTGCATTTGCGATTAAAATAGTGGCGCCTGTATATTTACCCAGCTTAATCTGTGAATTTATTTCAGCTAAATATAACGTATAAATCTGCTGCTTTTTTTCTATTACCCAGGGTGTTTGGTCTTTTGTTAAAGCGACTAACTCAGATAATTTTAACCAGATTGAGTCCTGCCATGCGACAGTAAACAGCGGCTTATCAAGTAACTGTTGAATATCCTGCTCTAAAATATCCATCGTCACTTTTAATGTTATATCATCTTCTGAAAATGTTGGTTCGGCAGGTGCCTGCTGCTGAAAATATAAAAAATATACCGTGATCGCAACAGAAAGTAACAAAGCAAAGATTGTCGCCATGCGGTTTGTGGCTTTTTTCTTAGGTGATATTTCTTCCAGAAATTTATCGACACTTTCGATTCTATCTTCTCGCTTGAACGCAATGGCTCTTTCTATAGCACGCCATTGTCTTTTTGTTATATTCGGTATTTTTCTGGGCTTTAAACCCTGTTTTAGAGCTTCATTCGCTGGAATTTTCTTATACGGGTGTTGCGCTGTAAATAATTCATAAGCAACACAACCCAGCGCAAAAATATCATCTCTAACATCAGGCTCTTTACCTTCTAACATTTCCAGACTGGCATAAGCCGGAGTTAAAGCTCCCAGATTACCGGCATCAAACATTGTTTTATCTTCAGGATTATCATCAATATGTTCAACCCTGGCGACCGCACGAGCAATTCCAAAATCAAAAACTTTGGCCAGGCCTTTCTTCGTAACAAAAACATTACCCGGTTTAAAATCAGAATGAATTATTTTTTCAGCATGCGCATGTGATAGCGCCGCACACATGCCTTTAATAATTACCCAGGCATCTTCTGTAGGTAAGCCTGTCGCCTTATATTTTCTTATTAGTTGATCCAGTGGACTCCCATCAAGAAATTCCATGGTCATGAAAACGGTATCCCCATCTCTATCGAAATCATGCACATTTACGATATTAGGATGCGCTATTCGTTGTGACTTACGGGACTCTCTCTGTAAAGAGATAAACGCTGCGGGATGGGACTTAAACTCTTCTCCCAGTACTTTGATTGCGACGTAAGGGTCACGATCCTGTGCTTCAACCTTTAACAGATCTTTGGCTTTGTAAACTATACCCATACCACCTGCACCCAGCACAGATTCGAGGATAAAGCGTTTTTTTAAAACACCATGATCACCCATTTGAGTCAAATCGACCGGTTCTAAGGGTAAATATTCAGCCTGTTCACCTGCATCAGTGACACGTGTTTTTTCATTACTTCGATCATTGCGGGGAGCTACCTGCGTTGATCCAATTGCGCTTGCAGGCTGCTGAACCTGTTTTTTGGCAATCCTTGTTTTATCTGTACCGTCAGCATTATTAAATTGCAAATAATCAGGTTCAGTTGGTGCTATTTGATCTTCACTATCATACGGTGTCTGCTGAGTTTTTTTCCGAGGCGCTATCCGGGTTTTGTCATTTTTAAGGTCCGGCTTAATGACTGTTTTTGTCGGCGCAAGTCGAGTTTTATCGTCGATCAGATCAGTTTTATTCCCAGGTTTTTTTATTTTTGTCTTATCTGAGTTAATCTCACTCATCCGAAGCTACTCTTTTTCATCCTTACTCTGAGTTGATTCTGCTTTACAGGGTTCGCCCTTGACCAGTATAACTGACACATTATCTTTGGCCCCATTATTCAGTGCTAACTGAATTAATTCATTGATTGCCTTATCTATACTCTGTCCTGAAATAATATTTACAATCTCATCATTTGAAATCATATTATAAAGCCCATCACTGCACAGCAGAAAAATATCCCCCAGTTGCACACTGAAAACATTAATATCTATATACAGCTCCGGGTTGGCCCCTATCGCCCGTGTAATAATATTTGAATCAGGATGGTGCTCTGCCTCTTCAGGCGTTATCACTCCCTGTTCTACCAGTTCTTCCACCTGACTATGATCTCTGGATAACTGGACAAACTGATCATTTCGTAATCGACACAAACGAGAATCGCCTGCCCATAAACAGATGCCGACTCTCTGCTTAATAATTAATGTAACAACTGTACTGCCCAGGGTTCGACCATCCAGCATAATATCGGCATATTCCAGTATGCGCTGATTAACATCAATCAAACTATCTTCTACAGAATCAACTAATTCTGAAAGATTCGATTTACTGTGCAACCCTTCCAGAGTTTTGACGATCATGTTACTGGCAACATTGCCTGATTCATAGCCTCCCATGCCATCTGCTACCGCCCACAATTGCGTATCAGGAGAGGAGAGTATTGAGTCTTCGTTGACCTCTCTGACGACTCCGACATGGGTACGCTCTTCTGATACCCAGCGAATTGGACGCCTGATTGTGATTTCTGTCATGAATTTACCTTAATCATTGCAAAATCATGTTGTAGGGAATTTTCCAGTTTCGACGTTGCCACTGTCCGTCCAGCATTGAAGCAATACCAGAAACAGGAGGTAACCCCTGACAGCTAAAGAATACCGGGCTGACTAACTCTGAACCCGTCGTTGTCCACAGGCTATAACTATGTAAACTGGTTGAAAGCGCAGCATTTAATACATAGGGAAGCATGCCATTTAAATTATTTTCCATGGATGAGTTCAACCCAAACAACATTGGCCCCATATCGAACATATCCTGAGTAGGCAGGTATGTTTCAAGCGGATTTACTTCGATTTCTGACATCAGTGCAATTAGCTGGTCTGCATCAACTTTACCCTCCAGTGCCGTTAAACAAAGAGTTTCCAGTTGTGCAAACCAGTCCTGAAAATTAAACATAAAGTTAACAGGATTTATGGAAGAGGCAAAGGGCTTCACTACACTGACTGGAAAATAACGCCCTACTCTGTCGACACTGGGCATCATAAAACCTGCCCACATCTTATTATCTATTACTCCTGGCGATATAACAAAACGCCAGATAGGACTGGTCAGATAAATATCCAGCCATTCAGCACCCATCTGTTGTTGCGAAGCCGAAATAAAATTCTGTTGCCATTCGTCCCAGGGATTAATAAACGTTGAATTCAGGTTACGGAAAATAAAATCACCGTAAGCAGGTAGTTTTCCGTACAGACCTATTTGCATGTCAGCATTCATATTACAGGCTCTTGGACATTTAAATGAGCCAAGTAAATCCTGACTAAAAGGATTGTTTATACTCTTGGCTTTAATTAAATATTTAATATTGTGTGTGTAGGTTGCATCACCTCCTAACTTTTCAACCACTTTATAGGTAGCCAGAAATACATTAGATTTATTAGTTTTGGCCAATCTGGATTCATCCTGCAATTTAAACCACGCCCAGGGTCCGTCAAAAGATTTTTCATGGCGTTTATCTTCGAGATCTTCAAATACAATACGCACCCTTTTATCCTGATCTTCAGCTGACCAGTTTAAATCTTTCCAGAATTTAGGGCCGTGTTTATAGCTAATTCTCTGTTCACCTACTTCCAGTCGGAAACGTGCATCCATTTTATCCATTTGATAGGGTTTGAGCTGAAATGAAATACTGGGCGAACCCGATTTTGCCCTGAAAAATACATCTTTAATCAAAAGCGCCCTTTTAACCTGAGCCAGAGTTGAGCTACTCAATCCCAGCGAATAATCATCAATGGAACGGTTTGTCCAGCTTTTACGGGTATTGATAAAAGGCTTGATATATTCAATGTAAAATGAATCCATGGTGCCTTCAGCCTTAAAAAATTCACTGAAGTCAAACAACGCTAATTCATCACTTGAAGAACGATTAAGCGGATAACGTCCTGCTAATCCCTGCTTATAAACATTGTAAACCCGATTTTCCCACTCAATATTAATATGTTGTTTAGCCGAACCCAGTATCGTTTTCCAGGTTTCATTGGATATCGAGACTAACCAGCTTTTTACCGGTTCAGGTACTTTCTTAGAGTACTCCCGTAAAGCGGTAATCGCATTTCCTGCGCCACTTTTATAACGCACTTTAGCGACATCGAAAGCTTTTTTGTTAGGATCAGGGGCGATCATGATTTCGCTTAAATAATCCTGCATCGCCTGTATTTTTTGCATAATCGTGTTAACCGGAGCAGCTTTTTTGTTGCTTTCCCGAAGCAGCACATTGATATCTCTAAACTGCTGATCAACCTTCGTCCCTTTAAATGTATTTGCCAGCAGTCCTGTTACCTTGGCTGCTTTACCATCGGCCTGATCATCATTTAAATTTTGTAATAACTGTGATGAAAGCTGTGTATTTGTTGCAGCCACCTGTAAAACAGCCAGTAATGGGGAATACACAGGGTCAGTAAAACTACCCAGTACCTCCCCTGCCTGATTAATACTGCCAAAACTCTTCAGTTGTAATGCGCCAAAAACTTTTTCCCAACGGGCAATATAGTCTGCCATATAGAGATCTTTTACTTCTGCACTTATTTTTTCGAGATCATCTTTAACAAAATCGACTTTGGTTTTTTGTTCATCTGAAAGCACCCAGCGCTCGTTTACAATTTCGGAAATAACTGGTGAATCGGTAGACAAATCAATGTTGTCATAGCCTTCTTTTGTAAACATATAAGGAATATTAAGAGCGCCCTGTACCTCGGCTGTTATGTTAAAAACATCGCGTACCGATTCACCAAATAAATTAAGCAGATTTATTTTCTGGATATATTGTGGGTTAGTACGAATGCGACTATAAATGCGTTTATGGACAGGTACTCGAAGTAATAAATCCCTGGTCTGTTTGACGATTTGATCATTTAATCCATAAGGTGTTAAATCCAGATCTAGCAACGCTCTCAAGTGCAACTCGAGTTCAGCCCGGCTGGAAGCTTCACCTTCCATATTTTCCGTCCAGTCTGTAACAAACCAGTCAATAATGATTTGTTTTTCCATGTGTTCTAATTTATTGAACATCATATAGGTACGAAAACTATGATACAGATCCCCACCCTTGTGCCCTTTTTGAATCTGTTTTTCCAGGTAATTGACGATTCTCGGTAAAAACAGTTCTTTCAACTGAGCACTGTATGCCTCGTTAGCAGACTTATCGACCTGCCCATCATACAGGCCAAAACCGGATAACCAGGGATGTTCAACCTGATCATACACAATGCTGGCCTTAGCCAGCGCATTTAAACTGGGTAGCACGACTCTAACGTCTTTATTCCACAGACTCAGTCTCTTATTTTCCGCTTTAAACTCTGCCACATAAGCTTCCACTTCAGACATTGAAGTACTGTGCTTATTAAGGCTGCCGGTCCAGGCAGTTATCAGCCCGATAGAGGCTATTACAATGACAGCATAAACCGATCGTTGTACCCATTTAATCGCTACTTCATATTTCCGGTTCGAACCAACAAGCTCTGCTTCGGGGAATATGACCTGGCGGAATAAATTACCTAAAAAATAGCTTTTACCCTGGCCCTGTTGCACATAAGCCGCATTTGCTGAAAAGCCAAAAGTCGATGACACAGCCGTCATCAATCGATCAATCGGGGAACCATCCTGGGTACCACTGGTGAAATAAATTCCGCGTAAGTAGGGCTGAAACTGAAAGCGGTTTTTAACAAAAGTCTGTTTAACAAAACTATCGATGACCGACTTTAGATTTTCTACCTGTTGGGGAAAGCCCTGGATGGCTGCGCGTCTTTTAACATCGCGTTCGTATTGAATACGGGATAACTCCCTGGCATACAGTCTATCCAGCAATTTTTGATATTCAGCATCAAGATATTCAAAATCAGGGCTATCAGAGGCTCCAGGTGCATTTGGCAGCGAGATACCCCACACCTGCTCCCGTTCTTCCTTACTTAAATCTTCAAAATATTCACTAAAACCGGAAACCAGGTCAGACTTGGTAAACATTAAATAAATAGGAAAACGAATTTCCAGCTTATCCATTAACTCATCAATTCGAGTACGAATGATCTTCGCGTGCTGAATCCGCTCTTCTTCAGTCTGTAATAATAGATCGTGAATACTAATTGAGATAATCGCGCCATTTATTGGTCGACGGCGTCTATTTTTCTTTAATAAGTTTAAAAAACCTTCCCAGGCATTACTATCGATAACTTTATGGCTATCCTGTGTTGTGTACCGACCTGCCGTATCGATGAGTACGGCATCATTGGTAAACCACCAGTCACAATTTCGTGTTCCACCAACACCTTGCAGTGCTCCTTTGCCAAACTGTTCGGCGAGTGGAAAATCCAGACTCGAATTTACCAGTGCCGTAGTTTTACCTGATCCTGGAGGCCCGATAATTATGTACCATGGCAATTCATACAGCGCTTTATTACTGTTGTTACCTTTAAATTTCAATTTCTTTAGCGTTGCCATGGCATCTGAAAAACGCTGGCTCATCAATTGCATTTCTTCAGTGGACTGATTTGAAGCCATATCGGCTCCCGTATCCTGCTGGTTTTGCTCAAGATCACCGAGTAAAGTATCATTTTGTTTTTTATTCATGAGCTGAATACGTAAATTATTCAAGCCCCATATCACCAGCAGAATAATGATGGTAATCAGACGAGAAACTTCACCTGCCAGAGGTGTTGAGTTATCTTCCCCAAATTTGATTGAAGGACCGGCAAACCAGACCAGCAGGGAAAGTGCTATCAACCCTAAGGCCGAAATGACTATCCTGTTTGTAAAAAATCCTATAATTTTTTTCATTGATTGCTCAAATTATCATTTTCTGTTTAAGCCGTTCTGGCGATTGCGGAATGACTCAATTCTTTTCTTGTTTAGTTTGTATAAAACTCAATTAGAACAGGTTACTGGGAGTCGCCGTTTTTACTATCAGATTCATTTCGCGCAATAGTTCGCATATCGGTAATTTCATCCAGTTGCGCTACAACAGGAGATGACGATTCAAATAACCAGACTCTAAAGCCGGAATAACTTAAAAACAGTATGCCGCTAATAATACTGACTACGACCCACATAGGGACGTAATTTGCCAGTGAATTGCTGGTCTTACCAAGACCTTGCCAGCTGGGAGACAGCGACCGTTCATACTCTCCTCTCTGGCGCCTGATTATGTCGAATAAATTATCACGCAATTGTTCAATTTGATCGCGACCACGTTGAATCACCCGGTATTTACCTTCAAAACCCAGGCTTAAGAAAATATACATTAACTCCAGAATATATAAGTTCTCTGCCGGCTGTTGTTTCATTCTTTCGAGGATCTGAAAGAACTTCTCGCCCCCAGCTGTCTCATTATGAAACACACTCAATAAAGTTCTTTGCGGCCATGCACTTTCTGAACCCCAGGGTGTATTGAGTACCGCTTCATCCAGTGCCACGCAAACAGCATAACGGGCTGATAGTATTATTTCAGGTTTAATGCCGATTTCCTTAGCCGCATTTTCGAAGGTTTTGATTTCACTCACCAGCCGCTGATGTAACCCACCCACATTGGGATGTGAAACCGACTGACGTGTTTTTTCAAAAACAGCAATCAAAGTTGAAGCAGCATTCACCAGCGGGTTTAATCCACTGCTGGTACTAAAATAACTCGACGAACCACCCATTTCAGCTTGTTGAACAGGTTGTTGAGGTTGATGCATTGGGGGAGCAGGGGTCTGCGGTTGAGATGGCGGAACATGCATTGGTTGCTGTGGAGGTTGGGCAGCTCCCCGACCTCCGGGTGTGGGTCGAATGACTGTTCGATCCTGTTGTACCGAAGGCTGTTTAAAGACGGTCTTGTCAAATTCATCTGTAGACATGAATTGCTCCAAAAAAGTAGCTTTTAATCGAAATACAATATTTTTTTATTGTCGAATAGCCCAGAACTCTATTTCAAGCCCGGGAAAATCTCCTCCAATATGTAATGCAAAACCACCAGAATGTTTGAGCTCTTTCCAGAATTCATTATTTGGATCCAGTTGAAAATAGGAAAAACCGGTATGAAAAGGAATTTGGCGGGGAGCAACAGGCAAAGGCTTCAGCCCGATACCCGGCATAGCAGCATTCACCAGTTGTCTGATGCGTTCAACCGGGCCAATTTTTATCTGTGCAGGTAAGTGCATACGCAGAGCGTCTTCAGGCACATCAGCTTTTGCTGATAACACAAAAATCGCACTGCCTATTAGTGATCTATCGGCAATTTCTGCAACCCGTATTCCATATTTTTTCTCAACCAGTGCTAACGAAATAGCAGATTGTTCATACACCATAGTGAGGCAATTTCTCAATGCAGCAAAAACAGGTGTAAAAGTAGCCTGCAGATTATCGTGCAAATATGCCGGGAATTGTGGTGCGCGTTTATTTTTGCTCACAAAAGTAGACAGCTCACCGACCATTTGCAAAGTTTCTGCAAATAGCTCAACAGGATGCAGTCCATTCATCCTGGCCATATGATTAGCCAGAGGTTCGAGGCGATTAATGAGTTGCAACATCATGTAATCGGCAATTTCCGCTGTGCCCCCCTGATGCGTATCTGCCAGTCTGCCAGCAATGGCTTCCCCACGATGATGCAATAAACCAACTAACTCAGCAACAAAGCCAGATAGTTTTGGTGATTTACCTACATCCAGGCAGGTGGCGATAAAATTATCATCCAGTAAGACATTTTTATCTTCTCGAGATTCAGCAATACGCAATAATCCGATACAGGTATAACCACTCAAATCTTCTGTTTCGAGCATTAATCTAAATCGTAGTTTACCGACATCCAGTGAAATATTTTCCCCTGAATCATTCGAAACATCGCGAATATCCTGCTCATGACTATAATAACGCGCCAATCCCTGCGATTTTTCATCAGATATTATGTCGACGGCACCGGGGCGCTTAACCGGAATGCAGATAAACAACGTTGTATTGTGTAAATTTTCAGGTACTTCGAACACAGCAGGTGGTTCATCAACATCAGGAAAACTAAAAGGTGTACCATCAGGAAATACCCCATCCCCATTCAATATAGAAATTTTTCCCAGTTTGAGAAGTTGCAAATCAATTTCAAAGTTATGCATTCCCCAGCCATAAGCGCCAAAGGCTGAGCATTTGCCCTGTACCAGTCGTTCAAAATATCGTTCCTGTTGCTGAAAATGCTGAGGATTCAGAAACATACCTTCTGACCATACAACTTTGCTATTGAGTGACATACTATTTTTTAATTCCGTATAATTATTTAGTGGAAACAGATAGCCCCAAATGTTCTATAACTGTTAACCCTTTTATCAAACTTTATTATTTTTTAGTTATATATAATAAATCGGACCAGACATTACTCCTTTAATATTAATTCATTCCCGGATACCTGGATACTGACTTTATTTCTAAAAACATTATTGGCTACAACCGGTATAATGAGCTTATATTTGGAGTCTTTAAAATCAAGAAATTCAGCAAACAGGGCAACGTGATCGGCCGTTTTTTCTAACACGAAATGTTCAGTACGGCTTTCCCCTGGCTTGAACCGTTTCAACTCATGCCTGGCCACTAAATCCGCACCTAGAACTTCTTTGTCACGTTCATACAAATCAATGAAGTCTGATTTACCCATCATTTTATCTGATTTTAATTCATACATCCTGATGAATAATGGCGAGGCGGAACCCGATTCATCAGGATTAATATCAGCATCTACAATAAAATCTATCTGTAAATCTGTATCAAGTTCAAAATAGCTGCCTACCTTACTATTCATAGTCTGGCAGGCCGTTAACATCGTTAACGATAAAATTATAACAAGTGGCCTTAAGGTTGTTGAATTTAGCATCTTATTTCCCGTTTATTTACGCGTAGTTGATTTTTTAGCCTTTTTAGAAATAGTCATTTTTTGTAACTGCTCTTCATAAGCCCTCACAAAGTCATCACCAAAAAGATACTGAAAAGAATTATCTATATCACCTGCCAGCTCACTGTAATATTGATGATATAAGTCCCAGTTTTTAGCTTTCTGAATTCCTGGAATAAATCCACCTTTATTCTGTTTTGAAAACCGTTCTTCTAATAATGCAGGATCAAAGCGCTCTATAACACCTTTAAATGCTGATTTTATACCCGCAAGAATAGCGATCTGGTGTTCTGCTACACTTTCAAAACCTTCCTGCACGGCTTCTACCGGCTTTTTATAAGCTTTACCCTGTTTTATAAACATGTTTTCCAGGGCGTCTTCAACATTCGCAGAAAATTTTATAGGATTATTTTCAACCGGCTGGATGGTGGTCACATGCATTCGAAACTCATTTTTAATTGAACCCCTGGATCCTAGCACCTGCATCAAACCTCTTACCATTTCCTTAATAACATCACCTGCAAGCTGATTTATTTTAAGAATCTCAGCATCACTGAGATTATGTTTTAGCAGCCCCAGAGATTCTATAAGACTGGTATCAACTGTCACAGCGGTACTGGTACTGGTACTGGTACTGGTACCGCTAACCCTTTGCTGAGCGTTTATCTGCTGCTTGAGTGACTCTAACTCCGCATGAATTTTAGCATTTTCCTTGGCTATTAACTTATTTGATAATATTTCTGCATCATTTTGAAGCTCTAAATCAGGCTGAAAATTCTGTGTACCCCGTGTCTTCTGCTCGACCGGTTTTGAAGTTGCCCGAGCTGATTTAGGTATGACAGGTGGTGTCGTTAAGGGAATCGAATGCACCGGTGGACTCGTTGCAGGCACCGCTGGCGATAAATTCAAATCATCATCCCAGTCATCAGGGATAGCACCTGTTGCCGACTCTGATGGCTCTGCAACAGCATCCGGCCAGGAAATCTGCTGATTCACAGGGCTGGCCTGGTCTGAAAAAGAAGGGCTTGAAACAAAAGGATCTGCAGAATTTGCTGAAGCAAAAAGATCAGCGTCATTATTTCCCGCAGTAGAATTAAATTCCTGTTTACCCTGCGCTTTATCGAGCGCTGCAAGAGGATCCATTTCTGCGTCACTGCCGCCGAATAAAGAATCACTGCCAGCAGCATGAGGAGGAGCAAATGGATCACCTGAGGATGCCCCAAGCCCCTGAACAAAACTGTCACTTTCCGCAAAAGGGTCTGCTGAAAGCCCATCCATCGAAGGTTCGGCCTGTACAATAGCTGAATTACTGACAGAAAATTCATAATCACCAACAATGAAGGTATCACCACCATTTAAAGGTAGCTTTGTACCTTTCCCTATCGGGTTTGGTGAACCATTAAAAAATGTACCATTGGTGCTTAAATCAGTAATAAAATATTGTCCATTTTGATTACTAATCTGACAATGGCGCGTGGAAAGATAGCGCTCAGGATCTTGCAGAACCCAGCTATTATCAGTACCACGACCAATAGTACCGCCTTCCGCTCCAAAGCTTTTACTGGATTCCGTTATATTAACCGAATCAGCTGATTTTATAATGGATACCGTTAATGACATCTAATACATCTTCCTGATAAATTTGTTAACCATTTAAATGTTGACAATTTCAGGAAACAACCTGAAAAATTATATACATGATAACGCCAGTTAACACAAAAGCCTTCCATCAATCTAAAGTTGTAAAAATTCATGAATTAATTGCGCCACTGTTAAAGAATTTGTTCGACAAATTTTAAGCTAAACCGCATAAAACCTTAAGCAGCAATTTAACGATTAGTAAAATTAAGATTATCGAGCAGACTTATTTTAGACATTAAATGTCTGGATCGTCCATTACTTTGTGAAATTGCATCCTTTACAGAAGCAATTCAATAGCTTATAAATATAACCTGTTAACAGCTTTATAATGTACTGGAATAACCACAATTACCTTGATGGCTAAGTTAAACGACCTTAGCCCTCGTAATGAATATGGAAAAACTATTACAATCTAATTACAAATAAGGAATAACAAATAAATGGCGTCAGAAGAAATCATACCATTAGAAAAGCTATTACACCCTATATCCGATGACAATCCTGTTGGCACCGATATTCGGGAAGACAGTTCTCCTGCTTCACTTTTCTACTCAATCAAAGATGCCCGCAATGCTGCCCGCGCCGCAGAACGCAATAACATGTTCGATGGAAATAACACAGAAGCGGATGACCAATGGCGAAAAATCATGGAGATAGCTCCGGATATTTTACAGTCTCATGCCAAAGACCTTGAAATAGCCAGCTGGTATACCGAAGCACTGGTTCGACGTTATGGTTTTCAGGGTTTACGTGATGGCTTTAAATTGATACAGGGCTTAATACAACAATACTGGGACAACCTGTATCCATTACCGGATGAAGATGGCATTGAAACACGGGTTGCATCGTTAACAGGTTTAAACGGAGAAGGAGCCGAGGGCGTTTTAATTGCTCCCATCAGGAATATTGATTTAACTGAGGGAAATGATCCCGGCCCGTTCAATTACTGGAAATATCAACAAGCTCTCGATATAGATAAAATTATCGATGAAGAATCAAAAAATGATAAGGCCGCAAAATTAGGTTTCAGCATGGAGGATGTAGATCGAGCCGTGGAAGAATCTAGCGACTCTTTTTATATCAATTTAAAAGATGATATCACTGAATCGATTAATTCATTTCGGGATATCAGCCGAATGCTGGATGAATATTGCGGTATTAATGATGCACCACCATCCAGCAATATTCTGGGAGTTCTGGAAGACTGCCTGGGTACCGTTAATTATATCGGCAAAAATAAATTTCCGATTGAAAGCAATGATGATGAAAATAGCGAAGAAAATTCTTCTTCAGAAGCCCAGCTGTCAGACAACAGCGGATCACAACAGATATCAGGAGCGGTTAAAAACCGTCAGGATGCCTTTAAAAGGCTGACAGAAATATCTGCATTTTTTCGCAAAACAGAACCACACTCACCTATATCATATATACTCGAACGTGCAGTAAAATGGGG
>CALCSG010000530.1 GCA_937894085.1 uncultured Gammaproteobacteria bacterium
AAACATCTCCATATCCCACTGTTGTTAGTGTTGCTACAGCCCACCAAAGACAGTCAAACAAAGATGAAAATTTGTCAGGTTGTGCCTCATGTTCAAAATGATAAATACCAACGGAAGATAAATATAACAGTATGATGGTGATAAAACCAAAAAGCACCAGCTCTTCTTTAGCTAGGGAGATAGCCTTTCCAATCCTTGTAATGGCATCTGTATATCGTGTTAGCTTAAAGATTCTAAATAGCCTAAGAAGTCGTAATACTCTCAAGGTTTGAAGGTTAATGTTTCCCGTAATATAAAAAGGCAGGATAGCAAATAAATCTACAATTCCGTAAAAACTAAATATATATGATGATGTTTTTTCTGTGAGAGTAGCTCTGAGCACATATTCAATACTAAAAACAATAACTATTATAACTTCTAAGTTTTCAAGGAAATGATACGTTGACTCAGAAAGGTCGGGAAGCGTTTCTACTGAAAAAGCAACCAATGAAATCACTATCAAAGTCTGAATAAATAAATCGAAGCCTTTACCTGCCTTTGTATCAGACTCTAAAATTATTTCTCTCAACCTATTTATCACTTTATCACCTGATGTAAGCACAACCCTGTATAAACATGATTACTCGATAATTTTGTGGGTATCATTTTAGTTAGCAGGGATTAGTAAACATTCAGACTATAATCCTTTATAAGGAACTGTTTTGCTACCTTTTTGAACAGATGCCTTCCCATTTTTTGTAACAATGCCATCAATTGTAAGCACCACTCAAAATCTGCAGCATACGCACATTACTAACGTCAGAAAACAATTTTAAACGTTGGTTGTAGATTTGCATCGAAATTAGAACCATCATTTGCATTGAATGTTGACCCGTTAAATTTCGTAAAAGCTTTGACTAACATGGAGTTCTAATCTTTTTTGTTGGGTCAATTCGAAATGCAAATAAAATACAAATTTGGATCAATAGTGGATGCAATTCAACAGACAGTTGTCTTTCCGCCATCTCCGCCACCGATAATCAAATTAAAACCTGACTCAACTTGTACATCCCTTAATAAATTTATGTTTCAATTTCTTCAAGCGACGTATTTATAATCTCAAATACTTGATCCAAGTAAGCCCCCTCTTCTGGTGCAGTAGATTGTCGCAAGTAAGCTGGAATTAATTCAAGAAACTCAGATTGACTAGTCGGTGTATATTCTAGTAATGCCTCAAGCATTGCTGGTCGCAGTAACCGTTTACTTGAAGGTGTATCAGGTAATTCATTTAAGATAACTTCCTGATCAAATTTTCTTAATGTTTCTGCAAGATCCTGCTCTACATCCAAAAAGAAATTCATCTGTTCTTCTTGAACCTCTGCATGTTCAACAATTTCGTCTATTATTGTCTCTTCTTCCTGTACCGGGATCTCTTCTACTACAACCACTTTTTCAGATTTAAGCTCATTCAATACCCTGATAATGGGGATTAATTCAGCTTTTGGATTTTTAAACCAGTCAGTTGACCATATCCTTTTAATATTCCAACCCAATCTTTCTAAAATAGATTGCCTGAGCCGATCACGATCTCGGGCTGATTTAGCCGAATGATAAGTGGCTCCATCACATTCAATTCCCATCAAAAAACGTCCAGGATTACCTGGATCTACAACTGCCACATCTATAAAAAATCCAGCCACTCCAACTTGCGGCATACATTCAAAGCCTTCCTCTCGTAGCGCATCCATAACTGCAACTTCAAAATCACTATCTGGTGGCCTTCCCGTCTCAAATTCAGTTTTGTGTAAAATCCCTGTCTCACAGAAAGCTAGAAAGTCCCGAAGGGCTCGAACGCCACGCTTTTTGGTTGGATCTATAACAATATCTTCAGAGCCCATAGAGCTAAAGATATGCATCCGTTTTTTTGAACGGGTAAATGAGCGTGTCCACGATAATTGATGACCTCATGTTCATACTACTTGATGGAGTG
>CALCSG010000531.1 GCA_937894085.1 uncultured Gammaproteobacteria bacterium
TGGGGTATTTATAGTAAAAGTTTCTTCTGGATACAATGCGGAGCCTGTGACTTTCTATTCGACCGTGCTGGATATTAATGAAAACTTCCCACAACTAGAAAACAAAACATATACAGTCACTGCTGATACAGTCTATTGGTATTATCTCACCATGCCCTCTGCTGGCAATCTAGATATTGATACAGCGTATGCAACAGAGGTAACTGTTTATGATGAGAGTTTAAATGTAATCAGTAATGCTTCGAGCTCTGATAAAACGGTGGCTTTAACTGCTGGGGTATTTATAGTAAAAGTTTCTTCTGGATACAATGCGGAGCCTGTGACTTTCCTTTTATTATAAAATATTATGCGGAATCAGTAATCATGGTTGTGTGTCGTCAAACAAGATTGGACAGCTTGTACTATGATTTAAAAGGTGTTTTAGTCCAACAGGTCAAATGGCCCAACTTGGGTAGACGAGGTACAATTTCATGTTTGGAAAAAACTTTACCTTATAAAAAGTGAGAGTTAATGTTCATTTGTATCAATTTACGGGGTGTTAATCATTCAAGTTTTAACAATCAACTTTATTTGGTTTGACGCAACTAACTTTATCAATTCCAGAATGATTAAGTAACAGAAAGATATTCAACCTTAGTGTTTCATAATTTAGTTGAAGATGGAACCTCGATTTTAAACATGGTCTGCATAAGAAAAAATAACCCCCCCCTTTACTGATCATAAGTTAATTTAATTAAGGAAAAATAATGCTGAAATATAAAACTAAAATCTTCATTTCATTACTAGCTTTCTGCTTAACGGGTCAGATTCATGCCAATCCGGAAACCTCAGACCGATTTAGACTTGACTTAAGGATGGATGATAATGGGAATTTAAACCCTGAATCATTCACACCGATTTATTGGAGTCGACACTGGTTTTCCGGTCTGGGATTTAAAGAAAATACCTTATTATCACAGGACACTCTTGATGGGTTTGATGACAGTAAATTTGGCACCAGTATTGATGAGTCTGTATTACGTTTAAATTTAGTAAGTTACCGGAGTGGAAATGAAAGCTTCCATTACTCTATAGGTGGTGATTACCAGAGAACCTCGATAGATAAAGTTGAATTTGGTTACTTCCATTTAAACAATGGAGTTATAGATGATTATATTGCTTTTGATAATAAGGTTGAAATTGAAGTCGCTGGATTCTCAATGAGAGGGGATATCACCTGGGGATTACCATCAGACCAGAGTCGTTATCGATTTAGTGCGATTCTTTCGCCGGGTAACTCTTTAGATGTGAGCCAGAATACCGATTTCAAACCAATCGTATCAACCAGTGGAATTGGGAGTAACTCTAATTCACAGGACATCAACTATTTCCTTCAATTTGAAACACGCCATCGTTTGAGTAACAGTATCAGTATAGGGCTTGATTTACAGTACGAAGTGCTCCCGCTTAATTATGATGCTCAAATATTATCTCCTACCGTTGATAGCTTTCAAACCATAACAATTGATAATACCGAAACTACAACCCGTGTTGGGTTGCGCCTGTTTTTTAACTACCCGTTAGTGAACGGATTATACCCTGTGATTGGCATTGCCAACGAAGATGTGGCGACAGAGGATAACGCAAATGGTGGAACAACAACTGAATCACAGAAAATAGTTACAATTGGTTTTTCAGGGCAGTTTTAATATGTAATGTGTATGAAGTTAAAACGCTATTAAGAAAAGAAAAAAGGGGTCTTTGATTTATGATTGCTCTTTTTTAAGCATTTAATGAACGACCGGTTACGCCACGAAGTAGCCGATCTAAGTAATCACAAGAAGGTGATAGCCTAGCTCTCCCAGTTAAATATTTTGTCATTGTATGAACAGACCTGTATCAACAGACCCAGATCTGAAACACAATACTATGGTTATCATAAATCAGCTACAGAACTCATAAGAATGTAATTCTTCAATGTCCGCAAATGATGATTTGCATATAAATTATTCATTTTGTAACTGGCTATTCATTTGAAATTGACGATGTCTTTACTTTCATCAATTCTTTTTTACATGCATTTATTTCTTTACTTTGCCTATCTTTAATTTTCTTCAGGATTTCATTTTCTCGTTTATAGAAGTCTGCTTCAGCCTCAAAAATACCAATCTGAGATAGTGCGTTATCTCTCTCTTTCTTTAAGGCATCGAGCTGTTGCCTAAGTTCTCTGTTTGTAGTCCTTAACGTTTTGTTTCTTGATACTCCAACAGGTCCAAGCTCTATGTTTTCACGAATTTTTTGATTATGCTCATTAATTACTTCACGGATATGGCTATTCCAGGGGCTATTTAAAGCAACGTTACTTTTTAGGCCTGCACTAGACCAGACTTCTTTAGAGGTCCATGTAGAGTCAGGCTTATCTTTTCGAAGTCGAACAACTTCTTTCCACATGGCCTCCGTGTTTTGTCGTTTGGTGTCTTCGCGGTTCTGTAATAACCCAGCTTGGTTTCCACGAGGTTTATTGTGCGCCATATTACGGTGCTCTCACAGAATTTAACTGGGAAAGCAACTTGTCAATTTCTTCAACCCGTGAAGTAAGATGGGCCACCTTTAAAGGGTGATTTTTAAAGAAAAGTAACATCCGTTCATTTTCTTGTTTACGCCATTGCAGAGCGCGAGTAACGCCTACAGCTGGGATTATAGAGTTATTGCAGTCAGCAGGTCTGCAATTTCGTTTATCACCTCCACATAGAGACTTTCTTGGCCTATACATGCAAAGACCGTCATCTGTTTGTTCAATCAAGGCTTTTTTAGGCAAAGAGCTCAAAAATACTTTCCGATCTTTCTTGGTCATACCAAGAAACTGTTTTCTAAGCTCTTGAATATCCTCTGTTCCACCACCAATAATTGGTATTTGTGAACCAAGAAATTCTTCATACAGCTCTTCAGACAGGATAAATTTTTCCTTTTGCAATTCGGAATATAGATTTAAATCACCATAGATTTTGGTCATTTCGATATCGTAATGTTTTAGTTGATCCTGCAATTCTTTTAGTCCTAATCCCTGACGCACCATGATTCTTGCAAACTTTTTCCTGAATTGGTGACTTTTAAGATCCCACGTTTTTTTATCAAAGGTAATATTATGAGTTTTAATATATTTTTTGAGAATACCATTCATTGATTTTGATGCAGTAGCCTGGTTATTAGTTTGGTAACTGGCAAATAAATACGGGTTTCCCTTCGCATGTCTATACTGGAGAATTTTCTCTACTGCGCGGATAGCTTTTTCAACAATTGGGATTGTTTGCCACTGATACTCTGTTGCATTCGCCTCAAGTTTTGTGGTTTTTGAAATAACAAAACACAATTGTTTTATGCCACCATCAATTTCAATATTTTCAGTTATGAAGTTATTTTTAATACCTGCCTTTATATTTAGAACTTCATGAACCCTCATGCCAGTAAACATTGCAATAATGATATAACCAGCTGCTGAAACTCTGGCTTCAAGTGATTTTAGCTGTCTTCCATTACTTATACCGTATTTGTGCCAGGGGAAATTGTTGCTGGTTAAGTTAATGTTATCATCGGTTTTGCTTCTTTTTTTACTTACCTGTTGTTTGTGTATTTTAAGATCTTGTCTTAACCTAAATACAGTATCTGCAATTTTTAAGTCGCTAATTGCACATGTGATTAATTGTTTGGCCACTTCATCTGGCATTTCGGTAGTGCCAATATTCTCTCTTGGAATGACTTTATGTGCTGCATGTTTACACCACTCATTTTCAGTATGATAGTTGTTAAATGGATTTATTTTGAGACCATCGCTGAGTTTATGTGATTGCTCATAAAGCCATGAAAGTCTGGCAACGCGAGCAAATAATGTTCGATTTGTTATCACCTTTCCATCTTTGTGGGGGATTCGTACCAACCACTCTAGAAAATTAGAAATATCTGAATCAAGTAAGTCAGAAAACCTAACAATTTTTTGTATTTGCATAAATCGAATCAAGTATTTAATTCCTCTCCTCATTGAAGAGCAACAAGTGGACCATTTCGGGCGAGATGCAGGAGGGTCAACAAGCAGTGAGTAAAAATATTCTTTTGTTAACGAAA
>CALCSG010000532.1 GCA_937894085.1 uncultured Gammaproteobacteria bacterium
ATAGTAATATACTAAATCGTGAACACGGGTCCTGGTTTTTTCTGGGTGAAATTTATACCGACCTGCCACTGCCAACAGATCAGCAAACCAGTCAACACTGTGGTGAATGTACAGTCTGTATCGACAAATGCCCGACAAAGGCTATAGTCAGTCCTTATATTGTGGATGCAAGGCGCTGTATATCCTATTTAACAATAGAGCATCACTCAGCCATTCCACTTGAATTTAGAAAAGCCATGGGCAATAGAATATATGGTTGTGACGATTGCCAGCTGTATTGTCCGTGGAATAGATTCGAAAAATTGACTGATGAAACAGACTTCAATTGTCGAAATGGTTTATCCGATATCGAATTGCTGGAATGTTTTAAATGGACCAGGGCACAATTCCTAAAGCGATTCGAAGGGTCACCAATCAGACGCATTGGATTTGAAAAGTGGCAAAGTAATATTGCCATAGCCCTTGGAAACGCAGCCTACAGTCCATATATTTTACAGCTATTACAAGATACTTTAACAGGTGCTTCAGATTTATTAACAGATCACCTGAAATGGTCAATAACAGAGCAATTATCCAAGCGAGAAAAACATGAATCAATGGTCTGAGTATTTAGCCAAACAAAAAGTCGAAGATTTGCAAATTAAAAATAGCTTATGTGCGCTGGATAATATGTCTCTGCTATATGTCGGAGGCGATGACGCTACCGATTTTTTACAGAGCCAGTTGAGCAATGACATTCATGCCATCGACGAACACAGCATTCAGCTAAGCTCATTTTCTAATGCCAAGGGTCGTATGCTAGGTATTTTTCGAGTTGTTAAAATTGATGGTGGCTATTTACTGCTAATGCCATCAAGCATTCTGCCATCCATTCAACAACAGCTGCAAAAATTCATCATCCGCTCTAAAGTCATACTGGCAGATATCACAGATTCTTTTGCCTGTTTTTCATTAGTGACCGATAAGCAGGAGTTGATTACCAATGAGTTATTGCCTTCTCAAATTAACCTGGTCTATCAATCTGACTCATTAATATCAGTTAGACTGCAGGATATAGGCGATCAATTTCGCTATATAGTAATGTCGAATGATGCTGAGGAAGCCATCAGGCTTTGGACTTCTTTTACTAAACCCCTGCAAATCAATAGTTCTGAAAACTGGCGGTTACAGGAAATACAAAGCGGTGTTCCAGCCCTGTTTCCGCAGACTGAGGCTGCGTTTGTTTTACAGATGAGCAATCTTCAGATAATTGATGGCGTGAGCTTCAAAAAAGGTTGCTTCCCCGGTCAGGAAGTAGTTGCCAGGATGCAATATCTTGGCAAATTAAAACGCAGAATGTACCTTGCAGAAATTCAGACAACAATTTGTCCCAGCCCAGGAGATGAGTTGTGTAGCAGGGAATCAGAGAAAGCAGACGGCAGTGGTAAGGTGGTCGATGCTGTCCAGCTAACACCGGATCTTTGTATTTTATTGTTTATTGCCCAGATTGACAAAGCTGACAACAATCAACTGGTATTGTTCGCCCAGCCGGATAAAAGTATTACTTTAAAAGAGTTACCCTACCCCGTGACTCAATAGCAACATCAATTATGACTTACTTAAGCCTTTAAAAAAATTGGCTCATAACTGTTTTAAGCTGGTGATGTTTGAAATGCCATCTATAATGTGGTCATAGTTTAATGAAACAGGAAAATACCTGATGAGTATCACCCAGGAATCTATTCTCGATGATCTTGAAAATGACCGCTTACCGTTACCTACACTTCCAGAAGTAGCCATTAAAGTTCGCGAAACAGTGGACGATGACAATGCCTCTATTCGTGATATAGCTGAAATCATTATGACCGATGCTGCCTTATCAGCACGCATTATTCAGGTTGCTAACTCTGCGTTATATCGAGGTCTTAGTTCAGCAGAAACGGTACAGAATGCTGTGACAAGAATGGGTCTTAATACAGTTAGAAACCTGGCAACATCTCTGGTTATGAAACAATTGTTTCAGGCGACAAACCCGGTGGTTGATAAATATTTAAGAAGAGCCTGGAAGTTAAGTACCGACATTGCAGCTTTGAGTGCCGTACTCGCTAAAGGCTATACCAACCTGGAGGCTGATAGCGCATTACTGGCCGGATTAACCCATTCAATCGGTGTCGCACCAATTCTTGTTAAAGCAGAAAGTGATGTTTCATTATTAAATAATACCGATAAACTGGATAAGATCATTTATGAAATTTACCCTGCTGTTGGCGCTAAGATTTTAGAAAACTGGGGCTTTCCTGCAATTATGACGATGGTTCCAGCACAACATCTGGATATCAACAGAATTAATGATGGCCCTGCGGATTATACCGATGTAGTGCAGGTAGCTCTAATTGAAACGGTTTCCGGCAGTAATCATCCGCTGGGGCATCTGGAGACATCTAATATTCCAGCATTTCAGCGGATGGGCATGGAAGATATGGAAGAAATTAATATGGCGGGTGGCGTTGAGGATGTTAAAGCGGCAATTATATAAATACGCCTGAAACTCAGTCCTTTTACAGTTTTTTTTAAAATATGATATCTCGCAAAGCCGCGAAGAGCGCAAAGAAAAACCAGCCGTTTTTATAACCCTGATTAACGTAATATAGCCCGATCTTTACGTGCTTAGCGTACTTTGCGAGAGAATGATTTTTTTTATACGGATCACTCCGGTCTCATGTGGGGAAACAGCAACACATCACGTATACTGGGGGAATCGGTCAGGAACATAACAAGTCGGTCGATACCAATACCTTCTCCGGCCGTTGGTGGTAAACCAAATTCCAGTGCACGAATGTAATCTTCATCATAGTGCATCGCTTCATCATCACCTGCTTCTTTTTCTTCCACCTGCTTCAGAAAACGATCAGCCTGGTCTTCAGGGTCATTTAACTCGGAAAATGCATTTGCCAGTTCGCGACCTGTTAGGAAAAATTCAAAACGGTCTGTAACAAAAGGGTTAGCATCATTTTTACGCGCCAAAGGTGAAACCTCGGTAGGGTATTCGGTAATAAAGGTCGGCTGAATCAGTAAATGTTCGACTGTTTTATCAAATATCTCGATTTGAATTTTTCCCAGCCCCCAACTGTCTTCGGCCTGTATTCCCAGATTATCAGCTGCAGCTTTAGCCTTGTCATGATCATCCAGTATTTCGGCAGTAAGATTGGGATTAAAATGTAATATTGATTCTTTCACGGTCATCCGTACAAATGGTTGGCCCAGATCAAATTCATCGCCCTGGTAGCATAATTTTGTATTTCCAATCACTGTCAGTGCCAGCTTACGAATCATGTCTTCGGTTAAATCCATTAATTCATGGTAATCCGCATAAGCCTGATAAAATTCTATCGTCGTGAACTCCGGATTATGACGTGTGGATAGCCCTTCATTACGAAAATTTCGATTTATCTCAAAGACTTTTTCAATACCGCCAACGACCAGTCTTTTCAAAAATAACTCCGGGGCAATACGCAGGAACAGCTCCATATCCAGAGCATTATGATGCGTTTCAAACGGCTTTGCTGCGGCTCCACCTGGAATCACATGCATCATCGGCGTTTCGACTTCCATAAAACCTCGTTCACTCAGGTACTGACGAATAAAGTTAATGGTCTGGCTGCGAATCTGGAAAACCCGGCGTGAATCAGCATTCATGATCAAATCCAGATAACGTTGGCGGTATTTCTGTTCGGTATCGGTCAGGCCATGAAATTTTTCCGGCAATGGACGTAAAGACTTCGTTAATAAATGTAGTTTACTGACTTTTAAGGACAGTTCACCGGTTTGAGTTTTGAATAATTTACCCTCAGCACCAAAGATGTCACCTATATCGCTGTGTTTGAAAGCGTCATAGTTTTCCTCGCCGATAGTATCGCGATGGACATAGATCTGAAACTGACCGTTCATATCCTGTAGCTTCGCAAAACTGGCTTTCCCCATAACACGCTTAAGCATCATTCTTCCAGCAATACAGGCACTTATAGACTTTTCTTGAAGTGATTCCTTAGTTTCATGATCATGTGTATCAAGCAAATCTGAGGACAAACTATCACGTTTAAAATGATTTGGATAAGCCTGACCTTTGCTACGAATTTGCGCCAGTTTCTCACGCCTTAGCGCTATCAGTTTGTTTTCATCAACAATTTCATTTTGTTGAGAATTATTATTGTCTGTCATGCTTATAACCCGCTTTTCAAGCTAGCTTCTATAAATTGGTCTAAAGAACCATCCAATACTGCCTGAGTATTACCGGTCTCCACATTGGTACGTAAATCTTTTATTCTTGATTGATCCAGAACATAGGAGCGAATCTGACTGCCCCAGCCTATATCAGACTTTGTGTCTTCAACATTCTGCGCAGCAGCATTTTTTGCCTGTAATTCCAGTTCGTATAATTTTGCTTTCAGCATTTTCATCGCTGTTGCCTTGTTTTTATGCTGAGAACGATCGTTCTGACATTGCACCACGGCATTTGTTGGTAAATGTGTTATACGTACAGCTGATTCAGTTTTATTGACGTGCTGCCCACCTGCTCCACTGGCACGATACACGTCGATGCGTAAATCAGAAGGATCAATTTCTATATCGATATCATCATCCACTTCGGGGGAAATAAAAACAGCGGCAAACGAAGTATGACGGCGGTTACCTGAATCAAACGGTGATTTTCGAACCAGACGATGTACCCCGGTTTCTGTTCGAAGCCAGCCGTAAGCATAATCGCCTTCAAATTTTATCGTGGCACTTTTAACCCCGGCTACATCACCAGCTGATACTTCAATTAACTCGGTTTTAAAGCCTTTTTGCTCACCCCAGCGTAGGTACATGCGCAATAACATTTCCGCCCAGTCCTGCGCTTCGGTGCCACCTGAACCGGATTGAATATCCATGAAAGCATTATTAGCATCCATTTCACCTGAAAACATCCGTCGAAACTCAAGATCAGCCACTACTTTCTCTGATTCAGCCAAATCTTCTTCAACTGATTCAACGGTAGCTGCATCCTGCTCCATCTCTGCCAGCTCAAGTAATTCAGCGGCATCAGTTACCGCGCCTACTGTGTTATCCAGACCTTCAACTATGGTTTCTAAACGAGCCCGATCTTTGCCAAGCTGTTGAGCCCTGTCAGGGTCATTCCAGACATCAGGGTTCTCCAGTTCAAGTCGAATTTCTTCTAATTGTTCTTTTTTATTATCGTAGTCAAAGATACCCCCTTAACGCATCGATACGCGTTAACAGGTCATTTATCTGGTTGGTAATTTGATTGGTTTCGAGCATTTGCAGGTTCGGTTAAAAAGTGCTGAATTTTACCTGATGTTAGCCCCTTTGTAATCATTTCTTAACATTCCATTTTGATAGATGAACATTTAATCGGGAATGGCTTTAAAATGAGTACATCAATTAACTTTATCAACAACATTCTGCATAGCATTCATCATTTGTTCGAAACTGGTTTCAAGTATTGAATGTTTTGGATACGCAAACGGTTTTCACATAGAATAGATATGATTTAATTACACAGAACCTGGGGACTGTTTATTCCTGATAATCAGTCATTAAATAGCATAAACAATCCTGCCGAATTATTGACTTATCCAGAGTAATCATCGCGGGCATGAGAGTTTTATTTAAATACACTTTACCATTTTCCACACGCATCACATCTTTTGTGACATCTTCGCCTTCCTGGTTGGTTATTTTGAGAGGATTTTCAACGCGGGTGAATGCAAATATATCGGTGGACTTTATTTCAGTGAAATTTTTTAATTCGAAGCCACTTTCAAAAGTTAGATCAGACTGGGCGCATAAATTGAAATCAAAACTGACATCATCCGGAATATTTAAGGTTGCCAGGGACTGAACCAGTTGTAAGTCATGCGCTGCGACAGGTCGCTGCGGAAAATGATCAAGGTGTAATAAACCATCCAGTAATTCTAAAGCGTGTTTAATGCCGATTTCTTCTCCGGGTTTTCCGCATTCGAGAGTAGCCGCAGGGCAGATACCATTAAATGCCATGGTTGATACGCCTTTAGGCCTTTTAAAGACCAGACCTATATGATTAAACATGGCGGCCAGATGTTGATTATCCTGTGTCACATCGGTCATACACGCATAATGCGGATTGGCGCCGGTATTATTATGAATATCAATGGCTGCAAATAAACGGTCACGAGTGACTATTTCGACCACTTCAGCCATTAATTGTGTGTCAGCATTGGGCTCAATTTCAGTGCCTGGCCAGCAACGATTAAAATCTGTTTGACCTGGTAATACCCGGCAATTTTGCTGTGCCGCTGTAACATTGCCAATAAATAAATAAATCGGACGAGGCAGGATATCATATTTTGACAATAATGCCTGTATCGCTTTTAAGCCTGAATATTCATTACCGTGTAACAGGATAGATACAAATAAAGCGGGTGATTTACGACCATTTAAATGAATCAGTGTCGGAGTTGGAAATACTTCACATATGCTGGAAATTTCAACATCGAAAAAACGTTCCGGTAGCTCAGAAAGTATAGTAAGTTGCTCGTTCATTGTTTGTTAATAATGAGGCTCAATAATTATGGGTTAGGCCAACTATGAACTGGAATATTCTGTTTCGCATGATGTAAATAAGATCTCACCAGCGCTTTTTCATCCTGATATTTATTCCAGTGTTGTGATATCCATTGCGCACCTGTCTGTCCAGTTTTTACACGCTGTTCAATAATATTTAACCAGCTTTCCGGGGAATCAATCTGTAATTTCTCGAGTCCCTGATAAGCCAGTGGAATAATATATTTCAGTAATAAATTTTGTATATTATCCATTTTACCATTACACCAGCTTACATTGGCTTTTAAACCAAGCCGGGCCACCTGATAGAAATCCTGCTCCAGACCTGCAAATGGCATGTTAGTTAAATCTTCAGCATGCAATTTCAAGCCTTCCGTTAAGCCGACGTGAAAAACCATGTTGGCCATGGTGTCAACCAGCGTTGGGCCGGAAGGAATGACTCTTAATTCAAGCCGCAAATGATATGAACCATTAACGCCAAGACCCAGTATAGGTCTCACCCAACGCCAGATCGTGCCATTGTGTAAATTGAAATGATGCAGTTCTTCTACATTTGAATCAATGACCTCAGGCAAGATAGGACTGTAATAATCATTATCTTCAAACAATTCCAGCCAGGAATTTATATAACCTTTGGATAAGTGGACCCTCGGTATAATTAAATCATGGACTTCCTGAGGATTACGCGTATCAACAGCCTGTTTAAAAATAGCTATACGAGACTCCTGCCAGCATTTTTTTTGCAGAACCAGAGGAGAATTTGCTGAGACGGCGACAGCCGCCATACTCGACCAGAGCGCGGCATGATAGCTATCGACCGCCTCCTCGACTGGAAACTGGTAATGAACCTGTAACGAAGTACCAAGTGCTTCCAGCATGACATCACTTTTTTCGATATAGAGATGATCTTCACCCTTGATTTCAAGTTGCACAGGTCGCTGGCGCATTTCCATTAAACGTTGATCCAGTAAACGGTAACGATACATATCAGACATATACACATTGTGGTCCAGGTGATCTAATTGCAGGCTCGGCAATACACCAAACAGCACCGGTTCACAGTTAAAGCTGGAAGCGGTCTTTTCTACCTGTTGATACAAACTGGTTAAATCCTGCTGGATTTCAGAAAAAACAGCTTTAGAAATAGAAAAGGCATTGCCATTAATTTCAAGATTAAATGTGGCGAGTTCCACTGTGAATAAGGGATTGTAGGTTTTTTGCAGAATATTTTTATTATTACAGGAAGATGGAACACCAGATTTATCTACCAGACAAAGCTCGAGTTCGTAACCCAGTTTTCTGGTTTCATTATCAAATTTATTATCGGCAAATAGCTGTCGAACAAAACCCATTTCCTGATCCAGCTTTTGCTGAAAGCGAATGTAATCATCAGGTTCAAAATGATCTTTACAGATTTCATTACCCATAACTTTCCTCTCTATTTATCAGGCATTAGTCAGGATTTCCTAATCCCATACACAGATATTTCATTTCAAGAAATTCATCTATTCCATCTTTAGATCCTTTTCGACCCAGGCCGGACTCCCTGACTCGACTAAAAGGAGCTCCTTCGGTGGAAATAATACTCTCATTAATACCGACAATACCAGTCTACAGTCCTTTAGCGATGCGCCATATACATGTGACATCGCGCGAATAAAAATACGCCTCAATCAGGGCAAACCAGTTACGAAGAAAAGACCAACGATCATTAACCAATAGCGACCGCCAGCCAGTTCATGCTTCATTAGCCGATTAAATGACATTCTGTCTATCAGCATTACCCATATTTGGTACACGAGTGATTAGTTTTTCATTAGCAGGGTCAGTGACATCAAACTGTAAATTTCCAGTCTGATTAAGCCATAAGCCATTTAAGCAGCTATTATTTTTGAGGAATAATGAATCATCTAAATGCATTATAGTTTCCAAAATAAATTATTGGATCATACAGTAAGTTGTTGATATTTTATCAATAATTGGTGATATCATCGGTGCAATTTCATATGTAAGAGAATGAATTCTCATTTGCCTGAATAATGCTTCAATGTTATATTTTGCCTGTACTTAAACGCCTTTTAGTTATTCTAAACTATTGATTTATAAATAGGCGGATTCAACTCTGAAGTGCAACGCAGTTAATTCCAGATCTAGCGAACG
>CALCSG010000533.1 GCA_937894085.1 uncultured Gammaproteobacteria bacterium
GGCTCGTCAGAATCTTCCATTTCATAATGCAGTTTAAAACACTACACTAGTGTAGATGCCGATGCATTGGGTGTATTATTTGAACTTTCCATGGGTTTGTCTGCATGGAAATTAGCTGGCAACAACCGTTGGGCACTACGTAACAACCCTTCCAGTGGAAATCTACATCCAACTGAGAGTTATTTAATAACATCCGGCATTAACAATATAGTGGCAGGTGTTTATCATTATCACAGCTATTTACATTGCCTTGAACAACGCTGCACTTTCGAATCCCCACCAGCAGCCGAAAGTTTTCTGATTGGATTGTCATCTATCCACTGGCGCGAAGCCTGGAAATACGGCGAACGCGCATTCCGTTATTGCCAGCATGATATCGGTCACGCTATTGCTACATTCTCCTACGCGGCTGCAACACTGGGCTGGCAAGTTGAAGTGCTTGATCGATGTAGCGATGAACACATCGACTCACTATTAGGCTTAAATCGGCAAGTCGACTTCAACGGTGCCGAACATGAAAAGGCCGATGTGCTGATACAAATTCACACCCGACCAGAGCAACAGGCCGTCAATATAGATGACCTCATTAGCTGTGCACAACAGGGTTACTGGCAGGGACAGGCTAATTGCCTAAGCCCAGAACCACATATCAACTGGCCGCTGATAGATGACATCAGTAACACATGCGTCAAGCCACAAACTGAAAGCTTACACTGGCAACCACCGCAGTTGCCCGAATTAAGCGCATGCACATCAACAGCACACGCCACAACCATAATTCAACAACGCCGTAGCGCACAGGCATTCGATGGCATCAGCACACTACCCTTACATGATTTTTATCGCATGCTTGACTGTGTATTGCCACGCCACAACACACCACCCTTCGACAGTCTTAACTACGCACCGCGTATCCACCTGGCAATATTTGTACATCGCGTTGAAAGCCTGGAACCCGGTTTATATGTTTTGGCCAGATCAGCTAATGGCGAAAAAGTACTTCGTAAAAATTTTAACGCGCAATTTGACTGGAAAAAAACCGCTGGTGCAGCCGATCATCTAACCCTGTATCAGCTCGCCAACGGCAATAGCCAGAACGCTGCACGTGCAATCAGCTGTCACCAGGACATAGCTGCCGACAGTGCATTCAGCCTCGGTATGCTGGCAGAATTTGATAGCAACATTGATGACAAACCCTGGCAATATCGGCAACTATTCTGGGAAGCCGGTATGATAGGACAAACGCTATATCTTGAAGCCGAAGCCGCCGATGTACGTGCCACGGGTATTGGTTGTTATTTCGATGACTCTATGCACGAAATCATGGGGATAGAGAACACGGTATTACAAAGCATGTATCACTTTACGGTAGGCACGCCTATTACAGATGCAAGACTCGGTACAGAACCACCTTACACCCATTTAAAAAATAGCTGATTTCTCCGAAATGCGGGCTTTGTCAAAAAACCACTGCAAAATGGATGATGGCTGAATTTCGGGTGTAATCAGCAATAGTTCTGAACTAACTTCTTCTCCAGTTGTGAAATTTTTGTACCCATTGCAACAGTTTTTCAGGAGCGTGGGCTTTCTTCCAGTTACCGGCTACAAATTTATTTGATTCTGCCAATGTGGGATAAATATGAATGGTTCCGAGTATTTTATTCAGGCCAAGACCGTGTTTCATCGCCAGTACATATTCGGCAATTAAATCACCCGCATGTTCGCCGACAATCGTTACGCCCAGAATTTTATCCTTACCGGGAACTGTTAATACCTTGATAAAACCATGAGCCTCACTATCGGCAATAGCTCGATCAAGATCATCGATACCGTAAGTTGTTACTTCATATTGTATATTCTGTTCCCCGGCTTCAGTTTCATTTAAGCCTACCCTGGCCACTTCAGGTTCAGTAAAAGTCGCCCAGGGTATTATGGAATAATCTACCTTAAAGCGCCTGGCTATGCCAAACAGGGAGTTAACCGAAGTGTACCAGGCCTGGTGAGCAGCAGTATGGGTGAATTGATAGGGTCCTGCGACATCACCACAGGCATAAATAGTTGGAATACTGGTTTGCAGATATTCATCAACATCGATGGTTCCCCGGGGTGATAATCTGACACCCAGCTCCTGCAGGCCAAACCCGGAAGTATTAGGCGCACGGCCTACTGCTACCAGTAATGTATCGAAAGGAATTTCTATATCCCTGCCTTCATGTTCAGCAATCAGAATATGGCTGTCATTTTGTGTCACTATCTGCTTTGCCTTATGGTTCACCAGCACTTTGACCCCTTCTTCGATAAATTTCTGTTTGACCAGTTCAGAAACTTCAGGGTCTTCACGTCCCATAATTCTGGGAGCCATTTCAACCTGTGTCACATCGACGCCCAAACGGTTAAAACTTTGGGTCAATTCAGCACCAATCGGACCTCCACCCAGAACCACCATTTTGCCGGGTTTGTCGCGTAGCTCCCACAGGTTGTCAGACGTATAGTATTTGACGTTTTCAATACCTTTAATAGGAGGAACAAAAGGTCGGGCACCGGTGGCTATCACAATATTTTGCGCGGTAATCGTTTTACCATTAACTTCAACAGCATATGGCGACACTATTCGGGCCTCTCCCTGGATCACGTCAACACCCAGTTTAGTGAATCGTTCGATGGAGTCATGAGGTTCAATTTTTTTGATGACCGATTGAACCCGGTCCATTACCTCTGCAAAATCAAAATCTGCCTGTGCTTTTTTAATACCAAATTCTTTACTGCGTGAGACATGCGATAAGAATTTAGCCGAACGAATAATGGCCTTGGAGGGTACGCAACCCGTATTTAAACAGTCTCCACCCATTTTATGTTTTTCGATCAGGGTTACTTTCGCCTTTACCGCTGCAGCTATATAAGCAGTCACCAGGCCCGCCGAACCGCCACCGATAACAATCAGGTTAGTATCGAACGATTCCGGTTTTTTATAAGCCTTCATGACTTTTCGTGATTTAATAATACTGACAATTTTTCGCGCAATAAATGGTAGAAACGCCAGTAATACAAAAGATAGAACCAGCTTGAAGGATAAAATACCTGAAGCCGATTCGATCTGTGCGAGCTGGGTGCCTGCATTCACATACACAATAGTACCTGCCAGCATACCCACCTGACTTACCCAGTAAAAAGTCAGCGTTTTTAAACGGGTTAAACCCATCATCATGTTGATTACAAAAAATGGGAAGGCAGGAACCAGCCTGAGAGCAAACAGGTAAAAAGCACCGTCTTTATCGATGCCATCATTAATAGATTTCAGATTGCCACCGAATTTACTCTGCACAGATTCCCTGAGTAAAAAACGTGAAACAAGAAAGGCCAGAGTAGCCCCGATCGAACTGGCAAACGAAACTATAATCACCCCGTTTAGCAACCCGAAAATAGCACCGGCAGCCAGCGTTAAAATTGCCGCTCCGGGTAAGGATGCCCCGGTAACCAGCACGTAGAAACTAAAAAAACCTAAAATGGATAAAGCTGTATTCTGCTGATAAAAAACCTGTAGATATTGCTGCTGAGACTTTATGTATTCCAGGGTTAAGTACTGTCCCAGGTCAAACACCATAAAAACTGCAACGACGACCACAAATAATGCAAGAATTATTATTTTTTTCATTTGATTAGTTTTTTATTGTTAAGTTTTAATGACTATAGGCTGTTGTATTTAGTTCATGGCAATAACCAGATAGTTAAAGTCACTTAGTTCTAAAGTATAGTTAAGCTTCAACGTTTCACTTCTATTACCTGAAATCAACCTGTTATAAACCTATAGTACAGGTGATGTGGGAACCTATACTCAGTTTTAACCCTGAAGGGATAGCGGGCTCAAAAGAGCCCGGGTCTTGAAACCAGAAGCAGTCCATTTCATTACGGGTAAAATCTAAAATATGGGATAACCCTTTAGTCATCACCCAAAGTCAGTAACGAGGCGTTACCGCCCGATGCCGTGGTATCGGTACTTATAACCCTTTCCGCAATCAGCATTTCATACCCTGTATTTGAAGATTCCAGTGCTACTCTGCTCCCTTTTCTTGAAGCCAGTAGTTGCCTGTAATCGATACGAGCCTGCCTGTCACCATCAAACATCACCAGGGAAATGTCCGGGTCGAGTAACTGCTTTTCTATCGACCCATTCGAAATAGTGAGTTTTACAGCAGTTTGGCTGGAGAATGCCGCCAATATCGGTGCCGCAATAGTGTTTGCCAGATCTTCGGGTATTTTCACCAGGTTACCGCAATGCAGGCTGCGGAAAACCTGAAACAGTAGCGATTTAAGCGCATCCGCCCCTCCGCCAAGACACAATACTATGCCCCTGCCATGCAGGCTGAACTGATTGCTTTCCCCTGTTGGCCCCTGCAATAAATGTGGAGCAAAGGATAACGCCTGATCAACTTCGCAGGCTGAGCGTGCAACATTCGCAAGTTCCGGGGGCATCTTTTCGATAATTGAAAGAAGCAGTGACAGGCGTTCGCCATATTCACTCCATAGCGGCTGTGCCTGCAGCTGGTTATCCCTGGCTTTGAGCTGCTTTAGAATTGATGAATCCGACCTAATGCGTTTATCTACTTCACATTCAATGCCCGGAAGCTCATCTGTAACCATTTCAGCCGACCTGTAGAATCGTCTCAGGTAATGCGGGCCGCCTGCCTTCGGACCTGTACCAGACAATCCTTCTCCGCCAAAGGGCTGAACACCCACTACGGCCCCTATCTGATTACGGTTGACATAAATATTACCTACCCTCGCAGCATGGCAAATGCGGCTTACCCGTATATCAATCCGGCTTTGCACTCCCATGGTCAGGCCAAAACCACTGCTGTTAATTGTTTCCACAAGCTGGTCAAGATTTTTCACATCGAATGAATAGACATGCAGTATCGGGCCGAA
The DNA here is from genome assembly GCA_937894085.1 of uncultured Gammaproteobacteria bacterium. Classification (GTDB taxonomy): domain Bacteria; phylum Pseudomonadota; class Gammaproteobacteria; genus JACNJF01. The sequence goes on from CALCSG010000533.1 coordinate 4,924, forward strand.
AATTTCCTGCTTCAATTCATCCAGACTGTCGAGCCGGAAAGCTGTGGGGGGTACAAAATAACCTTTGTCAGTTCCCTCTGGTAGCGGTAACTGGAACAGTAGCCGACCTTTCTGCGTCATCTGCTCACAGTAATCGTTAATACCCCTCCTCGCCTCTTCATCGATGACAGGTCCGACGTCTGTCGCCTTATCCCAGGGGTCGCCTATAACCAGCTGTTGTGCGGCCCCTTCCAGCATTTCCAGCAACGGCTTTTCGATATCTTTCTGCACGCATAGTATTCTTAATGCAGAACAACGCTGCCCTGCACTTTGAAAGGACGAAGCAACTATATCCCTGACAGCCTGCTCCAGTAATGCGGTTGAATCGATGATCATGGTGTTCAGGCCGCCGGTCTCCGCGAGCAGGCGGCAGTCAGGGTCTGCGTGTTTAGCCAGCGCCCTGTCGATCAGGCTGGCCGTTTCGGTGGAGCCGGTGAAGCACACACCCCTGACCAGACTATTAGAGGTTAACGCACGACCGGCGGTCGCACCTTCACCCGGTATGAACTGCAATACGGCCTGCGGTATACCAGCCTGATGCATCAGTTCCACTGCCCTTGCAGCTATCAGAGGGGTTTGCTCAGCCGGTTTCGCCAGCACCGGATTACCGCATACCAGCGCGGCAACTACCTGTCCAGTGAAGATCGCAAGCGGAAAATTCCATGGTGAGATACAGACAACCGGACCTATGCCCTGAACATCCTTTGCCACCAGTTGGCGGCGTGCCTGAATAGCATAGTAGCGGCAAAAATCGATGGCTTCACGCACTTCCAGTATGCCATCGAGCCGCGTTTTACCGGCTTCCTGCATAGCCAGCGCTATCAATTCAACCTGATTTTGCTGGTACAGGTCGGCAATTTTTTCCAGCATAGCAGCGCGTTCGTCAACCGGGCGTTGCGACCATTCACTGAAAATTTGCTGTGCATTATTACAGGCGATTTCAATAATTGCTTCGTCAGCATCGATACACTCACCGACCTTGAGCGACCTGTCGTAGGGAGCGTAAAGCGCCTGACTCTGACTCTTCGACTGTTGACCTGCCACCATCGGGCTCGCTTTCCATCCGTACGATTTATATTTTTGCAGAGCTTCATCCATACTCTTTGCCTGATAAGGCAGGTTCAGATTTAACCCACTCGAATTAACTCGGGCATCTCCATACAACTGTGGTGGCAACGGAATGCCGGGGTGTGACTTCTGTTGCAGTAACTGCAGCTTTTTAAAGGGGTCAGAGATTAAGTCATTAACAGCAACGTTAATATCCAGCAACTTGTGTACGAATGAACTGTTGGCAGCATTTTCAAGCAATCTTCTGACCAGATAGGCCAGCAGGTCTTTATGTACACCCACCGGCGCATAAATCCTGGTCGGGAAGTGGTGCTGCTTCATCAATAATCGATGTAAGGCTTCGCCCATACCATGCAGACGCTGGAACTCAAATTTTTGATGTGGCTGCGCCATTTGTAGAATCGCACTGGTGGTATGGGCGTTATGGGTCGCAAATTGTGGATAGATCACATCAGTTGCATCCAGTAAAATTCTGGCACAACACAGATAGGAGACATCGGTTGACAGCTTGCGCGTGAATACCGGATAGTTTTCCATCCCCGGCACCTGAGCCTGCTTGATTTCAGAATCCCAGTAAGCGCCCTTCACCAGCCTTACTGTAATACGCCGGTTCAGTTTAAGCGCCAGCTCGTGCAGCCAGCGGATTACCAGGGGAGCCTGCTTCGAGTAAGCCTGCACTACCACGCCAAACCCGTCCCATCCGGCCAGCTGCGGATCGCTGAGTACTGTCTCGATAAGCTCCAGCGATAACTCCAGCCTTTCAGATTCTTCGGCATCGATAGTAAATCCGATATTAGCCTGACAGGCCTGTTGTGCCAGCGACGATATACTTGAAACAAGTTGCTCCATTATCCGTTCGCGCTGCACGTATTCATAGCGTGGATGCAATGCCGACAGTTTGACAGAGATTCCCGGATTGTCATGCACCTCAGCTGCACCAGCCTCCCTTGCTATGGCAGTAATGGCGGCTGCATAGGCCTGATGATAACGTTTAGCATCAAGCGCAGTACGTGCCGCCTCACCCAGCATATCGTATGAATAGCGGTAATCGCGGTTAGATCCTTTTCGCGAGCGTTGCAGTGCTTCTGTTATATCCCTGCCCAGCACAAACTGCTTACCCAGTATTTTCATCGCCTGCTGAATGGCTTTCTGGGTCAGCGAATCGCCGAGCCTTGAAATCGTTTCCAGCATAACTTCCGACATTGGCAATTCATCGATTTTACGTTCCCTGAACATTCTTCCGGTCAGCATCAGTGCCCAGCTTGAAGCATTCACCAGAAAAGAATCGGCTGTTCCGACATGGCTACCCCAGTCACCAGGGCCAATTTTGTCACGTATCAACGCGTCCAGTGAAAGTGCGTCAGGTGTACGTAAATAAGCTTCTGCCAGACACATCAGGGCGATTCCTTCGCGGGTCGAAAGTTCATACTCTGCCAGGAACTGTTCCATCAGACCCGGTTCTGAGTCACTTCTTATACTATGTACGAGCTCTGCCGCATGATCGACTGCCTTTAGTCTAGCTGACTCGTCAAGAGGCGTGGAATCGAGTAACTGCTGGATGGCTTCGGCTTCATCATAGAAGCGACGCAGTGATATTTGCTGTTTTAGCGC
>CALCSG010000534.1 GCA_937894085.1 uncultured Gammaproteobacteria bacterium
CAACTGTGTGCACAGAATAATATGCGTGTCGTGATGCCAACCATGCCGGCTCAAATTTATCACCTGTTAAGATCACAACTGGTGGGCGATTTTCGTAAACCATTGATAGTAATGACACCGAAAAGCCTGCTCAGACATGAGTCAGCTGTGTCATCTTTTAGAGAGCTTGCCGAAGGCAGGTTTAAACCCGTCATCGAGGAATCTGATGAACTGGATGCTAAAGCCGTCACCCGGGTGATTTTTTGCAGCGGCAAAATCTATTTCAAATTACGCGAAACCCGGCAACAGAAGTATGATAACAGTACGGCGATTATTCGTATTGAACAGCTTTATCCCTATCCTGTAGAAGAGGTGGGTGAAGTACTGAATCAATATCCTTATTGTCAGAAAGTGATCTGGTGTCAGGACGAACCTAGAAATCAGGGAGCCTGGTGGTATATTAAATCTTTACTGAAGAATTCCTGTGAAGATCTGACCCTGGGTTATGCTGGCAGGCAGGAAGCTGCGTCGCCGGCTGCAGGGTATATGGGATTGCATCTTGAACAGGAACATAACCTGGTTACAGCTGCTTTTGAAATGTAAGCAAATAACTGCATAGTGTAATTAACTATAAAACACACTCTTCCGGAGAGATACAACATGTTAGTAGAAATAAAAGCACCTGTTTTGCCAGAGTCTGTAACCGAAGGCACCCTGGGTGCATGGCATAAACAGGTCGGTGATACAGTGAAGCAGGATGATATTATAGTTGATCTGGAAACCGACAAAGTGGTACTGGAAATAGTGGCCACCGCCTCGGGAGTGCTCACTTCTATCGAGATGGAAGAAGGGGCTACGGTCACTAATAACCAGATTTTAGGAAGAATAGATAACGAAGCTGTACCCAAACAGGTGATGGAGCAACAACCTCCTGTAGCTGAAAGTAAAGCGGGCCCTTCTGCCCGTAAACTGTTGAAACAAAATGAACTGTCAGCTGATCAAATTGAAGGAAGCGGTCAGAAAGGCGCTATTACCCGTCAGGATATCGAAAAGCATCTGCAAGCGGCTGCAACAGTGGTAGCACCAGCACCAGTACCACAAAAAGTTGTAGAGCAAAGCGCTCAACCTGCGACTGAGGCTCGTAATGATCGTAGAGTCCCAATGAGCCGTTTGCGTTTACGTATCGCAGAGCGTCTAAAACAGGCTCAGAATAGTGCGGCATTATTAACGACATTTAATGAAGTAAACCTTCAGCCTTTGATGGATTTACGCTCGAAATATAAAGATATTTTTGAAAAACAGCACGGCGCCAAACTGGGTATGATGTCCTTTTTCACCAAAGCCTCGGTGGAAGCATTAAAACGTTTTCCCGCTGTGAATGCCTCTATTGATGGAAATGATATTGTCTACCATGATTATTTTGATATAGGAATTGCGGTGAGTTCAGAACGAGGGCTGGTAGTGCCTATATTACGCGATGTGGATGACATGAGTTATGCGGATGTGGAAATTGAAATTCGTAATATGGCAGTTAAAGCAAGAGAAGGAAAGCTGGGTATAGATGACTTAACCGGGGGTACTTTCAGTATTACCAATGGTGGAGTTTTTGGTTCAATGCTGTCTACCCCTATTCTGAACCCACCTCAGTCTGCCATTCTGGGTATGCATAATATACAAAAAAGAGCTGTGGTAATTGATGATGAAATAGTTGCACGGCCGATGATGTATCTTGCATTAACTTATGATCACAGGATCATCGATGGCAGTGAAGCGGTACGATTTCTGGTGACTATTAAGGAAGTACTGGAAGACCCTGCCAGGTTAATTCTGCAGGTATAAGAAAGTAAGGCTGAGCTTAAAAGTAGATATTTTGTCGAAATGAAGGCTTTTTCAATAACCTGATATTACCAGTTGAAAAATCATAACCGAGTTCGGTAAGGTCACATTCTTTAATTTTGTGACCACGTTGATCAATAAAAATAAACAGGCTGCAATCTGCTGATTTCCATTTCAATTTTGAGCGTGTAAAGTCAGTATTTGTAGAAAGTTGTATTTCCACCCAGTCACCCATCTTGAGATCTTTGGCGAGTTGAATAAAATCGTCATCGATCTTGAGTCTGCTGCTATTAGCTGCTATTAATTTATTTTGTAAAATTTGTTTTTGCGGCGCAGGAATAACCGAAAAAGCCTGTTTCTCATTAGCCTGTTTGTATTCTTTGACTAATCGTTTGCGTATACGGTGGCGATGTTCGCCGGCAAAATTGAGTGTCACCAGACCTATTTCAATCGATGTAAGTAGTGATTTAAACGAAGTGGATTCAAATCTGGGGTGGAATCCTGTTTTATTATGATCGAGAAACCGGCTTAACATTTTAGCCACATTGACTGAATTTTTGAATTCAGCAGAGTCTTTTCCCGGTGCATGTGCAAGATGAATTAGCAGTAATTGCCAGTCATCATAGAAAAATTGTAATGTTTCCTGATCAACCACCAGTTCTTCAGTGATATCGTTAATCAATTGCAGTATTTCTCCCTTTAATATTTTCTCCTGCTGGTTTTTTGCTGCTTTGATTTGTTCGAGCCTCTCGACATCAATCTTTTTGAATGCTTCATATTTTTCAATCAGTGGCTGATAATCACTTAACGAAGGTTTGTCAATTATCAGTAATTCATCTATGACCTGAGAAAGTATTGCCAGACTTTCTCCCTGGTGTTTAAACCTTAACTCAAAATCAATAATAGACTGTATAAAATCATTTACTGGGTGACTGCTGGAACGAAAAAAGAAAGGATCAATAAGTACCATCTCTAAAAGAGGGTATGAAAACCGGGACAGTTGTGTTTTTAAAGGTGTTGTTAACAGCGAATTGTTAAGAAGACTGGTGAAATAATGTGAAAATTTGCTGATATCGTTACGCTGTTTATTTTCAACCAGTGGGCTGAGTTTAAGACTTAACTGTAAGAATAAGTTGATGAAATCCAGAGTCCCATTTTCTGTCGATGCTTTAAATTCCTGTAAACAAAGTTCGATTTCCAGGCGATTTTCTTCAACTTTATTTTTATGACTTGTAATGGAAGTGACTGTATTGATGACTTTTATAATATCAGTATTTATCTGACCTTGATTATTCGACTCCATGTCGATTTGCGGTTCATCATGCGGAGTATTATTGACGAATAGCTCTACACTGTTTAAATGCTTATCCTGTTGTTTTGTTTCAGGTGCTGGTTCAGGCTCAGGTTCTGGTTTTAAAAATAATGAAGTATCAGTCAGTTCTGTAAGAATATCCAGATAATGTAATCCTAGATCTATTTGATTATAAAAATTTCCCAACTGGTTTCTCAGGGTATGATCCAGTAATTCAAATAAGTAACGGTTCTTCTGAGTAGAAAGGTTTAATGTGTCAATGCTCGCAAGAAATGCTCTACCCAGGTTGTAAGGTGAAATAGGATTGTCATCATTATTGCCATCAGAGCGATGAACTAAAGTTTTCAGGCGTCTGGCAGTATTCTGTAATTGAGTCGTATGCTGACTTTGATGCTTATCAGCGATAGTTTGAATAAGATCCTGGATTCTTGAGGTTTTATGGTCTGATAAACTTGTCGATGCAAAATTAACCCTTAATCGGGTGCGGCTAATCGATTTAAAGTCTGAAAAATATTTCTCAATCTGAAATTGAAAGGCATGCCTGACGGTTCTTTCTCTGCTCATTAACCTTTGTTGTAGAGGTATAATCTCTTTTGTATGGGATTGAAGCTCAGCAGGAATATCCATATGAATGAGGCCAACCAGCATACCTTCCAGATAATTAACGCAAAAATTAATAATTTGCTGATATTCTGTCGAAGGGCTTCCTTTTTCGAAGCGAGGAAATTGTTGTAATGCCGGAATCATTGGAAACGATTTAATAGACCATTGTAAATAGAGTGAAGCTGCTTGCCTGGCTGTATATCTTATGATGAGCTCATCCTAAACCAGAAAAATATTTACACAGCTTGTATGAATGATAGTCTGTAATCTTTGATTTACCCAGAAACATACCACAGGAAATAATGCACTTTTTAAAAATTCAGTATGTAAATGTCTTCTGTTTTCACGATACAAAGTTAAAACAGGACATATTCTACCCGATTGCTTTAAATAATTCAGGGCTAAAGCCAGAGATGGGTCATTACTAAAATGATTAAAATTTATACTGCAATAACTCAAATGATTCAGAGTTGAGTAATATGCGACTAATAATTATTTTTCTTTTGCTATTTCACTCAGCTGCCAGTTTTGCCATTGATCCATTGTTGAGTTTACGAATAGGCGAAGCAGAAACAAAACTCAGTGTTATTGAAGAATCTTTAAAAAATCCTCAGACGATTATTAAAAGTGATGTGCTAAGAGTATTTCAGGAACAGGGACTTTTTGTTAAAAATACTTCAAATGAGTGTATTGACTCTAACGAAAGTGCTATCAATAAAAGTGCTGATGATCTCGAATTACTTGGACCACAAGCTTTATCAGAAGACTCTGACGTTGCTCTAAAGCGACAAAGTCTGAATCAGAGTATGTTGAGCAATGCTCAGCAACTAGCCAGTTGTCGTCTGTTATTGCTACGTGCTCATGAAACAATTGATATCACCCTGAAAAGGCAGCAACAGGCTCTGGCAAATGAATTACTGGTACAGACCAGTAATCTTGCTGAAAATATTAAAAATATCATTTTACATCCCGCGCAAATTTTCAGTGCCGGTCTTGAATTTATTCAGACTAAAGGAGGGCTGGAGAATATTATTGAAAATTGGCTCGAGTTATCCCTGCTGACTGGGCTAACTGCGTTAATTATTCTGCTGCTTAAACGCTGGCTCAAGAACAGCTTAAAAACGCACAGGGATTCTCAACAACAGGGATACCTGAGCCGGTTTCAACTGTCATTGATGACCTGTGTTAACCGTTATCTTCCTCCGCTGATATTAACGGCAACTCTTAGCCTGTATTACCTGTATCAGGTGTTCGTGAAATCTAACTGGTATTTTGCCGGTCTGCTTATGTTCGGACTGTTTCTTTATATTGTGTTACGAATTTTGATCAGGGTTTTATTGAATCCCTGTCCTCCCGGAAAAAGATTAACTGGCCTTTCGAAAAGTGTATCAGCTCTGTTATCACGACGACTTTTATTGTTAATTAAATTATTACTGGCCGGTTTTTTAATGTATTCGGCATTAGAAATACATGATTTCCCACCACAGATAACGGCTTTTTTACGTAATATTTATGTGTTTTTACTGGTGCTTAACCTGATCTGGGCAATCTGGCTGTTACGTTTTTACGAAGGGTTCAGTAATATTTTATTACTGCGAGGAATGATGATAGCCGGGCTTACAGTATGCCTGGCGGCTGACTGGTTAGGTTATGCGAATCTTGCGATGTATATTCTGCTCGCAATTACCGGCTCAATCCTGGCCTGGTTACTAACCACTTTTCTGATTCGAATCTGGACAGATTTTCTGGATAGCATGGATGAAGGCAGAGTCACCTGGCAACAAAATTTTCGCAAATTTATCGGAGTCAAAGCTGATGAATTTATACCGGGTTCAATCTGGTTTCGATTTACCTTTTCAATCATCAGCTGGTCATTTTTCCTGATTGCTATACTAAAAATATGGGGCTTGCCTAAAGCCAGTTTTCTCGCACTGGAAGAAAGCCTGTTCGATGGTTTTAATATCGGTACGGTAAAAATAGAGCCGTTGAAGGTTGTTATCGCTTTACTGACTTTCGCCATACTGTTGTCGATTGTCGGCTGGGTTAAACGCCGCATGGATAAAAGCTGGTTAAGCCGTTCACGTATGGACAGAGGTTCGAAAGAAGCAATGATATCGCTGACCGGCTACTTCGGGGTGGCAGTGTCTTTCCTGATTGGGCTTTCTATAGCGGGTTTCGAACTGGCTAATATCGCACTGATTGCCGGTGCCTTATCCGTTGGTATCGGCTTTGGTTTACAGAATATTGTGAATAATTTTGTATCCGGTGTGATTTTATTATTCGAACGCCCGATAAAAACAGGTGACTGGATTGTCGTGGGCGGCACCGAAGGCTATGTCAAAAAAATCAGTATTCGTGCAACCCAGATTCAAACTTTTGATCGTGCCGATGTGATGATCCCCAATTCTGAATTGATTGCCAGTCAGGTCACCAACTGGATGTTCAGAGATTCTATTGGTAGAGTCGTGGTGCCTATCGGCGTTGCCTACGGGACTGACCCGCAAAAGGTTAAGCAAATCCTGCTGGATATCGCTTTTAATCATGATTCTGTTATTTCACACAGCCCTGTGTTGAGCAAGCCCTGGGTTTTGTTCAGGGAATTTGGTGATAGCTCGCTAAATTTTGAATTACGCTGTTATATCAAAATGGCCGACGATCGATTAAGTGTTATCAGTGATATTAATTTTGAACTGGAAAAAGCTTTGCGAGAAGCACACATCGAAATCCCATTTCCACAGAGGGATGTTCACCTGATTTCGAGCATAAAACATCAGGATGATGAGCATAACAGTCAGCAAAGTGAACAGAAAAGCGATATACTGCCGGGTTCCTGAGTGCCATTCACTTTTTAATTTACTGTATATAGCAATGCCTGATCGAATTCGCGAAATTCCCTACAATTACACTTCATTTTCAGACAAGGAAATTGTCTATCGCCTGATGGGTAAACAGTGGTGGGACGTGTTAAACCAGCTTCGAGGTGAACGTCGTACAGGACGTTCTGCCCGCATGTTATTTGAAGTTCTAGGCGATATTTGGGTAGTCAAACGCAATCCTTATTTGCAGGATGATTTACTGGAAAATAATAAGCGCCTGAAACAATTGACGAATGCATTGTATCATCGGTTATTACAGATAGAAAAACGTGCAGATAATAATCAACAGGCTTTAGCTTTATTAGAAGCAGCCAGGAAAACAGTTAGCGATTTTGAATCATGGCTGCAAAACCTGTCTTTTCAAAGAACTAAAATTGCTCGTAAACTGGGTAAAGTTACTAAAAAGGATAATATAGACTTCAGTGGTCTGGCTCGTGTTTCGCATACCACTGACGCCACTGACTGGCGTGTTGAATACCCTATGGTAGTATTGACTCCGGATACAGAAGCTGAAATTGCCGACCTGGTGCATGCCTGTACTCAACTCGGGTTAACCATCATCGCGCGAGGAGGGGGGACGGGTTACACCGGAGGCGCTATTCCACTGTATGAAAATACGGCGGTTATAAACCTCGAAAAGCTGGAGAAACTGGGTGAGATAGTCGAACAGACTTTACCCGGTAGAGACCAAATAGTCAGCACTATTTTTACTGAAGCCGGGGTGGTGACCAAACGCGTTGCAGAGAGAGCGAAAACCCGACATCTGGCCTTTGCGGTTGATCCAACCTCTCAGGATGCATCCACCATTGGTGGAAATATCGCGATGAATGCCGGAGGTAAAAAAGCCGTAATCTGGGGAACCACGCTGGATAATCTGCTGAGCTGGAAAATGGTGATGCCGGATGCCAACTGGCTGGAAGTGAAACGTTTAAACCACAATATGGGAAAAATTCATCTACAGCATGAAGTCGTGTTTGAAATCACTCATTTTGACCGGGTGACGGGAAAGCAGATTGAGCAGCCTGAAATCTTAAAAATACCCGGTGCCAGTTTTCGTAAAGCGGGGCTTGGTAAGGATGTGACCGATAAGTTTTTATCTGGCTTACCAGGTGTACAGAAAGAAGGTTGTGATGGACTCATTACTTCTTCTACATTTGTGTTACATGAAGTACCTGAATTCACACGCACCGTTTGCCTGGAATTTTTTAATCCGGATGCCGGCAAAGATGTGTCCGCCATCGTGGAAATCAAAGATTTCATTGATGGAACGGATGGAGTGTTGCTAGCCGGCCTGGAGCATCTGGATTCGCGTTACATCAAGGCGGTTAAATACAGTACCAAAGCTAACCGATCTGATCAGCCAAAAATGTTATTACTGGCGGATATTATTTCGGATGATAACGATTTGCTGGCTAAAACCTGTTCTGAAGTGGTTGAATTAGCCAATAAACGTGAAGCAGAGGGCTTTATTGCGGTGAGTGAACAGGCCCGCCAGCGTTTCTGGTCTGATCGAGCTCGAACAGCCGCTATTTCGGCACACACCAATGCGTTTAAAATTAACGAAGATGTGGTGATTCCACTGCATAATCTGAGTTTATACAGCCGTGGCATCGAGACGATTAATATCCGTCATTCTATTCGCAACAAGATAGAAAGTAGTCTGGCCATTAAACAGTATCTACAGGATAAGCTGGTTAAACTCAAACAACAGTCTGACAGAGATGAACTGTTTGAGTCCAAAATCGACTTTGCATTAGCCCTGTTAACTACTCAAATAGCACAGTGGGAGCAATGGAACGCTTATTCGGACACGCTGGCAAAAGAATTTTCAGATCAACTTGATTTTGATTTTGCCAATGACGATAAAATTATCGACTGCCTGCTTAAAAATAAAATTCGTGTTAGTTACACAACCCAGATAAAACAGCAACTGGATGAAATTTTTTCCGGACATGAATACGAAGAAATAAGAACCAGCTATTCACGTATACATGAGGCGGTTAAAGATTCGCGCCTGTTTGTCGCACTGCACATGCATGCGGGTGACGGCAATGTGCATACTAACATTCCGGTACACTCCGATAATTATGAAATGTTGCACCAGGCCGAACTGGTGGTTGAAGAAATTATGCAACTGGCTACGGCGCTGGATGGCGTGGTGTCCGGTGAGCACGGTATCGGTCTGACAAAAATTCGCTTTCTGGAAGAAGA
>CALCSG010000535.1 GCA_937894085.1 uncultured Gammaproteobacteria bacterium
TCGTTATCATTATCTGCACCATCATTACACTGAGTGACTGGTGGTGGCGGTGGAGAGCCTGCATCATTGCTACAGTCTCTAGGAGCACGGCGCACGCCACGGTCATCATTGTCTCGACTGTCTTCTGCGGTTACATCACATGGAACCGGGTTAATACCAGAAACCCTTAATTGCCAGTTCCCACGATTGTCGGCCGTAGTTATGCCAATAACGACACCATTATCTCTTTTAGTACCATACCTGACGGTCACGGTACGGTTATCCCTGGCATTGCTACCACTTATAGTTAATCGATCACGGCTACTTTCCCAGTTAGCCTGATCAATATTGAAATTATTATTTCTATCTGCCATTGCATCAACTGACGCAAACGACCCCATAATTAATACACTCGCAACTGCAACTTTTGAAACAGCTGTCTGTCGAATAAATTTGCTTAGAGTATTTACAATCATACTTTATTCACCACCCATTATTTGTTTTTCGTTATTATTTAATCGAGAACAGCTTTTTGAAACCTTTAGAGTCTGGTCTTCAATAACTCGACACTTAAATTTGATACCACCAGTTACGGCAGACCAACCTTTTTTATATAAATGCAAATAAAACCTTCCTTAGATTATTGTTATTAGATATTTGTGGTTAAATTCAACACTAAACCACCATTAATCTTGCAAAATAATCAAGAAAAACTCAGTTTAGGGAACTTATTCCCAATTTATACCCATTTATAACCTTACAATGCTAAGTGTTAAAATTTCGTGAAAATATTAATCTAAATTAATAAAAATAATCAATTCACATAAAAAAACCGTTATCGGATTAGAAGCATAAACTGTGTGCACCGGTAAAAGACCGGTTTCAGTAGAGGAAACACCATCAATTAACCAGATATCACCAGGTGAATGATTGAAAGACTTCAGTGAATCTGTTTCAAGTTGATTAAGGCTTACAAAGAAGGACTGGCTTTTCCTTTGCGATCTTTGCGTCCTGGCAAGAAACCATTTTTCTGTTGTTTATTGACAAAGGCTGAGTTTTCGGGGTAATCAGGTAAGTTTTTGCTCCGTCGCCACGATTACTCCTAACAGCCTGGCGAAAGTGACGACCTGGATACGAGAATTTAAAGTAAAACCGCAATTAATTACCGGTTATTTCAAGCGCTTACCAGAATTTAATAAATCGGCTCACCCTGTCAGACACACTCAACAACTATGGACTGAAAGTCGTCTCCTTAGCGGCTTACATTTTTCCTGGAATTTTTTAGTGTACGCTGTGCGAACCCTTCCAGAAATTCAATCATACATGACATGCCACTATCTCACTTACTGGGTTAAGGAAATAAAAGCCTGGTGGGAATAATGGGTTACCGTGGAATAATAAAATCAAAAATGCAGTATTTCAGGTATAAGAGATATTGATAATTGGGAGAGGGAACTAATACACCAATCAGCTATAAAAACTTTCACCATGCGTAATATTGATGAACAGAAAACGGCTAAAATTAGCAGGTAGTTTATTCAAATAGTGACTCGAAATATTATTGAATTTTATTTAATTTTTGACGTAGATATTTGTCATCATTCGGTCACTTCATACTCTGACACCTTTTATCCAGAAAGAGTTAGTTTTAGTGAAACCTATCTGTTAATGGAATACTGTGCAGATAGTAAAAAATGATTTCAATGGAAGTAGTCGAACTGAGTCCTTTCCTGGAACATGGCAATGTTTAAGTCGATTTAATTATAACCCTGTTCAAAGTACCTGGGGGCAGAGCATTCTATAGATTTTGTTTATCGTCTTGCTTTTATTCTTCTGCCATAAATATTTTTATAAATTAGCCGGGGCATTATTTCACTTATTGAAAAAACCCTATTATCAGCACTTGACAATTAATGACTTTAGGTTATCTAATAATACCCGTTTCAAGATTTAGCTTTATCGTGATTTTCTAGCTGAAACACAGGGTAGAGTGATCTTTAAATTATAGCATAATAAACTGACCTGACTCCTGCCCTGAATTTGTTTATAAACTTTAACAGGGGTTTTTGCGTGGCTAAATATATTTACCATGACGCAACATTAAGGGATTTTTACGCTTCATCAACTGGTGTTCAATCAGTACCTTTCTTCAAAATATATTTTTTGTTTTTAGCGTCTAAAGGCATGGCGTTCATCGCATCCAGCTTTCAAGACATTCAGCAAAACAGACTTCCTGAATTTTCTAAATTTAATCAAAGAGGTGGGAACAATGCCTAGTTACTTACACCCTGGTGTATATGTAGAAGAAATTCCAAGTGTGTCCAGGCCCATAGAAGGTGTCGCGACATCGATCGCTGCTTTTGTAGGTGTCACTCAACGAAACAGTTTAAACGTTAATGGGCCCATACTCATAGGAAGTATGGATGATTACCTGTCACAGTTTGGCCCCATTCTCTCATCAACAGATAAAATGAGCCTGGCAGTTCAGGCATTTTATCTGAATGGTGGTGGTGCTGCATATATCTGCCCACTTTCAACAGCATCTGTTACCGCAGAAGAAACCTTTGGAGGCTTCACCATCCTGGCCAAAGGTGATGGCCCCTGGGGTAGCCAGCTATATATACGAATTACTAATATAGATGATCCTGTTTTTGATATGGAAGTAGGTACCAGAAACAGCACTGGCACATTTTATACCACAGAAAAATACGAAGCTGTTACCCTGGATGATACATCTGACGACTATATCGTCAGTGTTATCGGTGAAAGCTCCTCACTAATCACCGTCACAGTTACTGATGATACCATTCTGCCATCACCTACCAATGCTGAGGGAGATCCTTTATTAGGTGGCTCACAAACAACACCTGTCGCCTCTGATTTCACCTCTTTCTACAACACCATACTCAGAAAATACAGGGACATAAGTATCATGTTATTACCTGGTCAGGAATGGGCTGCAAATGGTAGCGGTAACAGCATTATCAGTGCTACCCTTTCACATTGCGAAAAAATGAAAAATCGCATATTAATTATCGACCCGCCGGAAGAACCCGAGTTAGATAATGCCAGCACAGTATCTACCATGTCATTACCCACATCAACTTACAGCGTGCTGTATTACCCCTGGGTCGGCATGTCCAATCCGATCTATCACCCGGATCGCAATTCAACAGTCGGTAAAACTGTCAATGTGGCACCTTCGGCTATAGCTGCCGGTATGTGGGCAAAAATTGATGGTAAACGTGGAATATGGAAAGCACCGGCAGGCGTAGAAACACAATTAAGCGGTGCGGCTTCACTCAAATATCATGTGGAAAATCTTGAGCAGGATCAACTTAACCCTCTTGGGGTTAACTGCATACGCAAGTTACCTAACTATGGAACCGTTTTCTGGGGTTCACGAACCCTGGCTACAAAAGCGGACCCTGAATGGCGTTATGTTCCGGTTCGACGCACTGCTATTTACATAGAGGAGAGCATATATAATGGTATTCAATGGGCAGTATTTGAACCCAATGATCACCCGTTATGGAGCTCACTTCGTGCCAATATCGGTAACTTCATGAATGGTTTATTCCGCGCAGGAGCCTTTCAGGGACAAACAGCTAAAGATTCATATTTCGTACGATGTGGACTGGGCGATACCATGACACAGTCCGATATTGATCTGGGCCAGGTGATTGTAATGGTAGGTTTCGCACCCCTTAAACCGGCCGAATTTGTCATCGTACGCATTCAACAGAAAGTTGGAGAAGAATAATTTCTTCGCGTACATAAACCGATTAACATTATAAAACAAGTAGCAAATTGC
Organism: uncultured Gammaproteobacteria bacterium; assembly: GCA_937894085.1. Lineage (GTDB taxonomy): Bacteria > Pseudomonadota > Gammaproteobacteria > JACNJF01. The sequence goes on from CALCSG010000535.1 coordinate 3,794, forward strand.
TAGGGAGATACAGATGGCAGCTCCAACTTTTCCGGTCAACGCTCACCGCTTTGATCCATATCGCACCTTCAAGTTTCAATGCATCCTGGATGGCAAGGCCGTTGCTGGATTACAGAAAATGGGGGCATTAAAAAAGACTACAGAACAGGTAAAATGGCGCTCTGCCGGTGACCCGTCATCTCAGCGAATTTTACCCGGTGGCACATCATACGAAGCGGTAACCATGGAACAGGGTTTAACTCATGATCCGGTTTTCGAAGAATGGGCAAACCTGGTGAATAATATCCAGGGCGATGCAGCTATGTCTTTAGTTAATTTTCGTGTAACTATTCAGCGTAAATTATAGGAAAAACATCTTGACAGGGTTTTAGCGTG
>CALCSG010000536.1 GCA_937894085.1 uncultured Gammaproteobacteria bacterium
GATGTATTCACAACGTCATGAATAATCAACAGCTTGCACGTACAGCAAAATTACACTGAGTAGTTTCCATTTTTATTACTTACCTTTTGTGCATTTTTAGACTTCGTGTCCTTCGTGACTTCGTGGTGAACAATTACTTAATTTAAAGGTAGAAATGTAATGGCAAAGAATGTAGTCGTCATTGGCACCCAGTGGGGTGACGAAGGGAAAGGTAAAATTGTTGATTTACTTACTGATCGTGCAAAGGCTGTTGTACGCTTTCAGGGTGGCCATAATGCGGGTCATACTTTAGTTATTGACGGTAAAAAAACGGTGTTACATTTAGTACCGTCTGGAGTGTTAAGAGAAAATGTTTTGTGCCTGATCGGCAATGGCGTGGTGCTTTCACCTTCGGCATTGATAGAAGAAATGGAGATGCTGGAAAAAAATGGCATACCGGCGCGAGACAGGATCCGTTTGAGTGAATCCTGCCCGTTGATTTTGCCTTATCATATTGCACTCGACCAGGCGCGTGAAATCGCCAGGGGCAATAAAGCTATCGGCACTACCGGTCGCGGCATTGGTCCCTGTTATGAAGATAAAATATCCCGTCGAGGTATAAGGCTGGGTGAGTTGATGGATGCCGAGCACTTTGCAAAGCGTTTGAAAGAAGTGATGGATTACCACAATTTTGCTCTGGAGCATTATTTTAAACAGCCGGTAGTGGATTACCAGACAGTACTGGATGAAGCGCTCGCGCAGGCAGAAATATTAAGAGGAATGATTGGCGATATCCCCGGTATTTTGCATGAAATGAATGCAAAAGGTGAATCGGTGATGTTCGAAGGCGCACAGGGTGCTTTACTGGATATAGATCATGGCACCTATCCTTATGTAACTTCTTCAACCACCACTTCAGGCGGTGCAGCTTCCGGTTCGGGTGTTGGACCTGCTGATCTGGGATATATCTGTGGCATAGTAAAAGCCTATACAACAAGAGTAGGTGCAGGTCCTTTTCCAACTGAATTAGTGTATGACCTGGAAAAAGATGAGGGTGATCAAATCGGTAAATACCTGGGTACAAAAGGACATGAGTTTGGTGCAACAACAGGACGTCAAAGACGTTGTGGCTGGCTCGATATTGTTACCCTCAACCGCTCACTAAGAATTAATTCAGTCACCGGAATATGTATTACTAAACTGGATGTTCTGGATGACCTGGACACTATCAAAATTTGTGTAGCTTATGAGCTGAATGGTAAGCGTGTTACTACTCCTCCTGTAGGCTCAGATCGTCTGGCGGAATGTCAACCGGAATATATTGATATGCCGGGCTGGCAGCAGTCAACCATAGCCTGTAAAAAGTATGATGATTTACCTCAGGCCGCGCGTAATTATCTTAAAAAGATTGAAGAGTTAACGGGAACCCCTATCGATATTATTTCTACCGGTCCTGATCGTGCTGAGACTATCATTGTAAAACACCCTTTTGAGTAATTGTTATAAGGTTTTAGTCTAAAGTCATACCGCTTAACGACGGTATGGCTTTTTTATGGAAAAGTTACTGGCAAAAAAAACAATTTCAGCCAAACTCTTATGAGTTTTTATCAAACAGTAAGTTTTATGACTAATTTTAAAGCTATATCCATTCTGTGTTTGTTACTCTTTCAGTCTGTTGTTCAGGCTGATAGTGGTTTATGGACAGGCATTAATCAAAGTTTGCGCAGTGCAACTACAACTGACCTGAAAGATGCAGGCTGGCTTTATCGTGTCGATCCAGTCAAGCTAAAACAACTACTTTTTCGAGCCAGTTTTGAAGGTCGTTCAGAAGTCACGTCTGAAATAGAATTGCCGGTTACTACGGGTGAAATTCAACGTTTCAAGCTGGAAGAATCCCCTATCATGGCGCCGGAGCTTGCGGCTAAATATCCTGAAATTAAAACTTATAAAGTTCACGGCATTGATAATCCTGCAGCCGGAGGGCGTTTAAGTATCAGTCCCAAAGGTTTTCACGCCATGATTAGCGATCCTTCAGGTACTTTTTATATCGACCCTGAAAGTGGTGATACCTATAAAGCCTATAGTAAAAAAAGTCAGGTACATCCAGAACCCTTTAAATGTGGTGTAGAAGGTCATAATCATCTGGCACCACTTGGAACTACTGCCAGTCGTCCAGCCTATCGAACTGCGGGTAGTTTACGAGTTTATCGTTTGGCGGTTGCTACTACAGGAGAATATGTTGAAGCGATTGGTGATGTCGATGGGGATCTTGATATTGATAAAGATGATGCAATAGTCGAGATTATTAATGCTATAAATCGAGTTGATCAAATCTATGAAAGGGATTTAGGAGTGCGATTGGTATTAATTGGTCAAAATACAGATATTGTTTATACCAATAAATTCACTGACCCCTATACAGATCCCTATAGCAACACTGATACATGTGCTATCAATAATACTTGTGCCTCCACAGCGGATTTACTCGAGCAAAACCAGACAAATATTAATTCTGTGATTGGTCTGGATAACTATGATATAGGTCATGTTTTTAGCCGAGGAGGAGGTGGACTTGCAGAGGTGGGTTCAGTTTGTAGGGATTCCGTTAAAGCGGGTGGTGTAACGGGTTTACCCAATCCCACAGGAGATTCTTTTTATATCGATTTTGTGGCTCATGAAATAGGGCATCAATTCAGTGCCGAGCATAGTTTTAATGGGACTACTTCAAGTTGTGCCGCACCAAACCGTTGGCAAGCTTCAGCCTTTGAACCGGGTGGTGGGTCAACCATTATGAGTTATGCAGGCATCTGCAAATCAGAAAATATAGTAAATAATGCCGATGCTGTGTTCCATGCGGGTTCTATTGATTATATAGATTCTTTCACTACTTCCGGTTCAGGTTCTAATTGCGGAGAGCTACTCAATATTTCTAATCCGAATGAACCGGTGGTCGATGCAGGAAATGATTACACGATTCCTCGTAAAACACCTTTTATTCTGACGGCTACAGGGGAAGATGGGGATCCTGATTCTTTGACCTATACCTGGGATCAGATGGATGCAGGTACTGCAACCACTTCGAGCACCCTGGGTACAGACCTCGGTAATAACAGTCTTTTTCGCAGTTATTTACCCAGGTCTGAACATACTCGACATTTCCCTGCGCTGGGTACAACTTTACAAAATAAATACGATGATAGTGAAAACCTGGCCTGTCTTAGCCGGTCGATAAATTTTCGGGTGACGGTTCGTGATGGAAAAAGCGGGATAGGTAAAGATAATGTCAGGCTATCAGTCGATAATGGCTCAGGCCCCTTTCGAATTACCTCTTTTAATCAGTCGCAATCACTTTCACCTGGCAACTACGACATTAACTGGGATGTAGCAAATACGGATAAAACACCTGTTAACTGTTCTTTGATAGATATTAGTCTATTAACGTTTAAGTTTTTAAAAACCAGCTATTCTGAAACTCCACTAGCTAGAACAGATAATGATGGT
>CALCSG010000537.1 GCA_937894085.1 uncultured Gammaproteobacteria bacterium
GATAGCGCGAATCTGCAGTAATTTTTCAGCCACCGAATCAATATCCAGTGAATTGGCACCTGTTACTCCTTTTAACGAGACATAATACAGATATCCGGATGCAAAGCTGTTAATTTTTTCAATGCGCTTAGCATCTGTTGTTGGAGAAATCAGAAAAATTGTATTTATTTCATATTCTGTCATCAAGCTGGTAAATTCTGCAGCTTCTTCCGGGGGCATATCGACAATCAAAACACCATCCACGCCTGATTCAGAAGCCAGTTCGGCAAATTGCTGGTAACCCATAATTTCAACTGGATTTAAATACCCCATTAACACAACCGGAGTGGCATCATCATCTTTACGAAACTGTTTCACCATCGATAACACATCATGCAAACTCACATGATGCTCCAGTGCTCGCTCATCAGCTTCCTGAATAACCGGACCATCGGCCATAGGGTCGGAAAATGGTACACCCAGCTCAATAATAGAAGCACCGGCGGAAACCATTTCATGCATCAGAGGTACCGTAAAGTCAGGTTGGGGATCACCTGCGGTAACAAATGGAATTAAAGCCTGTTTGTTCTGCTTTTTTAACTGTTTGAAAGTATTTTGAATTCGGCTCATACCTTGATCCCCTCTAATTCTGCGACCGTATGGATATCTTTGTCGCCACGACCTGACAGGTTAACCAGAATAATATCATCAGGTGATTTTTGTGCGGCAAGTTTTGTGGCATAAGCCAGTGCATGCGATGATTCCAGCGCAGGAATTATACCTTCTATGCGAGTCAAATCATGAAATGACTGTAACGCTTCCTTATCGGTTATCGAAGTATAGGTTGCCCGTCCAGTTTCTTTTAACCAGGCATGTTCAGGACCCACGCCCGGGTAATCCAGTCCGGCAGAGATACAATGCGTTTCAGTTATCTGGCCATTCTTATCTGTCATCAGGTAAGTTCGATTGCCATGCAGTACGCCAGGCACTCCAGCAGTTAAAGGTGCCGCATGATGCCCTGTTTCTACGCCATCACCTCCGCCTTCCACGCCATATAATTCAATATCAGGATCATTCAGAAATTCGTGGAACAGTCCAATCGCATTTGAACCACCACCCACGCAAGCAACCAGCGCATTCGGTAATCTACCAGCGGCCTCTAGCATCTGGGTGCGTGCCTCCCGACCAATAATAGACTGAAAGTCTCTAACCATAGCCGGGTAAGGGTGAGGACCAGCCACGGTACCGATGATGTAATAAGTATCATCAATATTAGTAACCCAGTCACGCATCGCTTCGTTAAGGGCATCCTTCAGGGTCTTTGAACCGGATGTTACCGATACCACTTCGGCACCCAGTAACTTCATGCGATAAACATTCGCCGTTTGACGGGCGATATCTTCCGCCCCCATGTAAACAACGCATTCGAGCCCCAGGCGGGCTGCAACCGTTGCTGATGCGACGCCATGTTGACCGGCTCCAGTTTCCGCAATAATTCTTGTTTTACCCATACGTTTAGCGAGCAACGCCTGGCCAATTGTATTGTTAATTTTATGAGCACCAGTGTGATTCAAATCTTCACGTTTTAGCCAGATTTGTGCGCCACCCACTTTTTGCGTTAATCGTTCAGCAAAGTAAACAGGGCTGGGCCGCCCCACATAGTGCTTTAAATCTGCATCGAACTCTTTCAGAAAAGTTTCATCCTGAGAATACTTTTCATAGGCCTCGCGTAATTCCTGCAAAGGTCCCATCAATGTTTCTGCTACAAACAACCCGCCAAACTGACCAAAATGGCCACGCTCATCAGGGTATTTATAGTAATCTGTTATCTGTTCTTGATCCTGCTTATTGTTGGCAATCGACACGAAAAACCTCTTTACAAAATTGTCTGATTAAATCGGCATCCTTCACTGCTTTCGTCCGTTCAACACCACTGCTGACATCCACAGCCCAGGGATGAACCTGAGAAACGGCTTCTGCCACATTTTGCGGGGTTAAACCACCAGCCAGAATAAGCGGATATTGAAACGTTGAAGGAATCTTCGACCAGTCAAATGTATCACCTGAACCACCCTGTCGTCCAGCAACATTACTGTCCAGTAAAAAGCCCTGGGCTGCTTGGTAGGATTGGGCATAAGCATTTGCATCAGATACACTACCCATCGGTATTGCTTTTATATAAGGTAATGACCAGTTTTCACAAAATCCGGCCAACTCTTTGCCATGAAATTGTAAACAATCAGGTTTCACCTGAGAAATAACCTGGCTGATAAATTCAGCGTCATCATCCATAAATAATGCTGTCACAGTAACAAAAGCTGGTATCTGCTGGCGAATTTTTTCAGCCAGATCAAGCTCAACAAAACGCGGGCTCCTGTTATGAAAAACCAGCCCAATTGAATCTGCACCACAGTGCGACACCAGTAACGCATCCTGAATTGATTTCAAGCCACAAATTTTAATGCGGGTTCTGCCGGGAAGCATATCTAAACTCATTTATTTATCATCAATTTAAAATAAAACAGGTTTGCGTTGTACTTGCTGAAGAACAAACTCAGCGGGATAAAAAGCCCTCACAAAATACAGACCAGCGGCAGATGCAGTTTTAGCAGCCAGACATCTGTTCTTACTTTTTAATACCTGTAGCAACCAGCCGACATCATGATCACCCATCCCTATCGACATCAGGCTGCCTGCTAAATTTCTGACCATATGATGCAAAAAAGCATTCGCTTTTATATCAATATAAATAAACTCGCCCTGCCTGAAGATATTTAAATATTCAATCGTTCGAACCGGTGATTTAGCCTGGCAACCCGCAGCCCGGAAAGCATTAAAATCATGCTTTCCTATCAGTTGCTGTGCCGCATCATGCATCAGTTTATCATCCAGCTTACGATGTTCCCAGCATACCTTGTCGTGAAATAGTGCACTTGGCACAGCAGAATTTTGAATTATATAACGATAACTTCGCGCGATGGCACTGAAACGGGCATGAAATGAAAGCTGTACCGGTTGTATCCATACAATTCGAATATCTTTTGGTAAACGGCAATTAGCGCCTAGCAACCACGAACGATTAGAACGATCAATCTCAGTTTCAAAGTGGGCTATTTGCTCGCATGCATGCACTGCGGTATCTGTCCGTCCGGCACAAATTAGCGCAACCGGTTTACTGGCGACAAAGGATAAAGCCTGTTCCAGCTCGGCCTGTACTGACGGACTATGTGACTGTCTCTGCCAACCACAATAGGAGGATCCATCGTATTCAATACCCAGGGCTAGTTTATGCATAAATCTATGAGTATAAAACCCGGCAATAGTTGGTTAATAAGGACTGGCATTTTAACTGAAAAGCCAGCATTCACAAGTTAGCCTGATAAAAGCAGTTGAGCGTGATGGGTGTCTTTTTGATGCTACCTGGTGCATCAAGCTGTCGGGTAGACGACCTGCATGAAGACAGGGACTACAGTTCATGTCTGGAAATTTTAGCTGCCTCTGACACAACGCAGAGGGCTCATCAAAATTTTCGGCAACCCAATAAAAAAGCCTGTTATAAACATAACAGGCTTGATAAAAATAGTTGTAACTATGCGATAAATTGTTACGTCATCAACTATTTAATTTCATCCAACAAAGCAGTTGCTTCAGCTTTTTGCTCATCTGTACCTTCTGAAAGAACCTCTTCCAGGCTACTACGAGCACCTTCCGCATCACCCATATCGATAAAAGCTTTGGCCAGATCCAGCTTGGTGCCTACTTCATCTACATCATCCGGCAGCATTAAGTCTTCAATGTCTTCAATATCGTCTACAGACGTTATCATATCTTCAACGTCATCTTCATTGAAATCACCCGGTGCAAAAGTACCTGTTTTATCCAGGCCGGCAGCAGCATCAACTTCGGCTAAAGCTACTTCATCAGTCGCTTCTGCAATAAAGGCATCGAATTCTCCAGTAATATCAGCAGGTTTAAACTCAGTGATGTCATCCTCTTCCTGCTCTACTGGCGACAAAGCCAGCGTATCTGAAGGAGTAAATTGACCACTCTGTAAGCTCGCATCCTCCATATCTGACATATCAAAATCAAGGTCATCATCAAAAGGTATTTCTGCGTTTAGCTCTTCCTGTTCTGCATCCTCGACTATTGTGGCTTTCTCTTCCTGCTCATCAGGGGATACAACCAACGTTTCACTGCTTAAATCGGCTTCTTCAACTTCAGGCGTTTCATCAACATCCAGTTCGTCAAAGTCAGAACCATCTATGTTTAACTCCAGTCCATCCTCATCCATTGGAGGTACTTCATTTAATGAGGGTGGCGCTTCTACAGTAGGTTCTAATTCGATAATTTCAGAATCAGAATCTTCTTCTGAAGATAAATCCAGGGCATCTGGTAATTCAAAACTTAAAGCATCCTGATCACTTTCCAGTTCATCGTCTAACTCATTATCAATCTCGAACTCTTCACTGATATCAAGTTCACCTTCGTCAACTTCCAGCTCTTCATTTAAGTTAAGATCCTGATCAGACTCATCCTCTAACTTCAACTCATCACTATCTATATCTTCAGGTAAATCTTTTGACTCAGATTCATCTTCCAGATCAGGAAAATCCAGATCCAGGCTATCCTCCAGACTATCCAGATCCTGAGTATCAGCGAATTCGCTAATCGAAATATCAGAGATGTCAGAAATATCAATTTCTGCTGTTTTAAACGAGTCATCACTCAGATCAAAATCGGTATTTGAGAAGTCATTAACATCCTCATCCGAACTAATGTCAAAATCGGCAGAATCCGGTTTGGCATACTCAAGATCTTCAACTGATACACCGCTGTCTTTTGCTCCAGAAAACAGTTCATTTTCTGGTGCAAGCTCAAAACCCATAATCTGCGTTCTGTCCCAAAATCTATTTGCAGCTGAACCCATTGATTTCAATATTTCGGCTTCTTTTATGAAAGCATCAGTATTCTTTGTGGCAAAATGAGTGTCCAGCAGCTTAGCCCGGTAATCAGCTCTATCCGGATTATTTTGAAGTGATTCAGTTAATAAATCTTCGGCATTATCGTACAGGCCATAGGCCAGATAAACATCGACTTCATTTAATACATCATCCTGTTCAAGATGTACGGCTTCAGTGACTTGTGTTGTTTGCTGCATTTCATCTTCAGAAATAACAGCTGTTTTTGAAAACTCATCTTCTTCATCTTCAACATCAACTTCAGAAACTACTGTTTCAACCAGGTTTTCTTCAGAATCCATAATTGAAGTTTTAACCTGATCTTCATCTTCATCTGAAAACTGTGTAGTAGAAGGAATATGTATCGGGGTCGCATCATCATCAATCAGGTTATCAGGCTCTTCAAGAGTAATACCTTCATCAGATCCATCAGATTTCTTTCTTTTTAACAATACAAAACCTAATAACAAAGCAAGAATAGCGCCGATACCACCTAACATCACCGGGTCACTTAACAGTTTCTGCATTGATGGCAACATATCCATCAGCCCATCTTCAGTTGCAGATTCAGGTTCCTGTGTCACTATCACAGGCACCGGAACTGTCTCAACCTCAGACGGACCAATCTGATCCTGTTCAGCTATATCTACGGTTTCTTCAGTCGTTGGTAGAACGGTTTCTGCTTCTGTTGACGCATCTTGCTGGAGAATATTATCAGCAGAATCCATTGCTTCCGCCTGTTCAGCCACTTCTTCCTCTGCCAGTAATTCACCAGCGGCTTCAATCATAATCTCTGAAGGTTTTTCTTCTGTAACCTGAGCATCTGATGTTGCAGTCAAGTCGTCAGGTACAATTTCCTCGCTGATTATATCTTCAGTGACTTCAACTACTTCTGTCTCAGCTTCTGCAACCGTTTGTTGAAGTTGTGCCAGATTACCGTCTTTAATCTGCACAAGTTTTTGTAATTCTTCAAACTTCTCCTGCTGCTGCTCCAGCAATTCAATGCGGGATTTTAAATCTTCATTTTCCAGGCGGGCAGCTTCAAGCTCCTCTTCTGCGAGGGCCAACTTCTTTCTTTTCTGACCGGCATTATTACTGTTCGCATTATTTTGTAAACTGGCGCTATCTGAATCGCCTTCATCAGGAGTAAGCAGACTTAACTGGCTATCAGCTTTCTGCTGGTTACTTTTAATACCTGTCGATGAATCGGCTACTGCAGTGCTGGTTGATCCAGATTTTCTGGCAACATATTCATCCCAAAGACCATTCTGGTCGAGTACCTGGGCATAAGCCTCCTGCTTGCTCAACCTGTCCATAACATCCATATCGGGGACACGAAGTACCGCACCTACTTTCAGGTTATTGATATTATCTTTATAAAATGCATCCGGATTCATCATTTGCATGGCTAGCATGACTTGCGCCATTGTGTGATTTTGATCCTTAAACTGCGCGGCTATACCCCATAAAGTATCACCCTTTGAAACCACTACCTGATCTTCTGAGGCGGCATCCTGAACAACAGAGTTAGCTGAATCGTATCGTGCATTCTGTTCAGCTGAAGGTTCAATCGGCATTGCAATCGGCTGGGCAATAGCCTGTTGAGGACTTTCATCAACAACTTTAGCTTCTGCTGTGGAAGAGCTTGCAAAGTCAGACTGACTTTCTTCAGATTCGGGTTCATCAAATGCAGCCTGTTCCGGAGCAACCTGTGGAGCAGGTTTAACTGCTTCCTGGGCGAAAGACAGAGGGTCGAGCAAAATAGTAAATTCACGCAGCAACCTTCCTTTAGCCCAGTCCGCTTCAACCAGAAAACTCAGGAAAGGTTCCTGCACCGCTGTTTTGGTAGACACCAGAATTTTGGCAGTTTGCCCATCTTCTGATTTTTCAACTTTGAACCGTAGTTTGGATAGACCAGCAGGCCGTTCCAGTCCAGCTTTTTCAAAAGCATCACGACTAGCAAGGCTGATCAATAGATCATCAATTTCACCGGGTCGAGCAGAAATAACTTCTATTTCCGCTTTTAAGGGCTGATTTAAATAAGAGCTGGCTTCAATTTCACCCAAACCAAGGGCGTAACTAGTCAACGGAAATGAAAATATCGCCGCCAAAAGCGATGATTTAAGTCCCAATTTTTGCACGTTTAGTCTCCCAAACTCCCCACCGGATTTAATTATTTAAGCGCTGTTTAACAGCCTGTCAAACAGTCACTTTGCTTAATATGATAGAATTTACTTTAAAGAAAGCACTTTCACAAGTTCTTGTAACTATAGATTATAAATAAGATTTTAGCAAAATTTCCAGCATATTTAGATAATTTTGAATCAATCCATTTCTAACCGAGTCAGCTACTATCCAGAATTGTAGCCTATTAATATCTTTTTGTGGCTGATGTAAGCCTGTAATTATTACAAAAGAGCCTTTTTTACAATCTGTTAATGGACTGATGGCTTGCTGCTCGATCTTTATACCTTGTTGTTCACTTAGTAGATCAGTTACTTCTTGCAGATCCATTCTTTCAGCTGTTTCCAGGCTCACAGCAATAGACAGGCCATGAAATGCAGGCACAAGAATATTTTGCACACTACAGCTCATTGCATGATTCTGCATGGCACTAGTCAGCTGATCTTCCAATAAAGCCGATGATTCTAACGGGATCATGTTAAATGCAAGCTGTAGCGGAAACACGTTAGATTTAACATCCTGACTGTTTAACAAACTGATTGTTTGCGACGCTAATTCATCGACTCCTGTTTTTCCATAAAACGCTGAAGACAGTATATTCACTGCGTTGAGCGAATTGACTGCATAGTTTGAATGAATTGGATTCACCACCAAAAGTAAATTTGACAACTCGGCAGAAGTCAATTTAACGGCGCACGGCTGATCCGGTAAAACCGAAACTCCGGGTGTAAAAATTTCCTGATTATGGCCATCAACAAAATGACTGATTACGAAGCAATCAGCGTGTTGCAACAGATTTTCGAGTTCAGCATCCGGTTCAAGCAGTAAAACTGCAGTTAAATCATCATAATCATATTCATGTTGATCCAGCACCGTTAAATAGGTGCCACCAAACGACAAACGATTACCAGCCTGTTGTTGCTGATCCAGTAAAACAATACTATCCGCTTTTATGCCTGTTTTTGCCATACGTTCCAGCAAAGCTTCGGCCAGTAAACTGCTGGCATGAGTAACTGCTAATTTTAGCTGTTCCATATTTTTAATTTATTTTCTCTCGATGAGGATATTAAGCATTCTTCTGAGAGGCTCGGCAGCACCCCATAGCAATTGATCGCCAACCGTAAAAGCTGATAGATATTTCTCTCCCATCGCCATTTTACGCAAACGACCTACCGGTACTGACAGGGAACCGGTAACTTTTGCAGGTGATAATTCCTGCATGCTGATTTGACGATCATTAGGCAACACTTTAACCCAGTCATTCGCTTTTGCCAGCATTTCATGAATCTCATCCATCGGCAGGTTTTGCTTTAACTTGATGGTTAGTGCCTGAGAATGACAACGCATCGCGCCGATACGCACACATAAACCATCGATAGGAATCATGTTTTCCGAACGCCCCAGTATTTTGTTCGTTTCAACCCCTCCTTTCCACTCTTCTTTACTTTGTCCATTTTCAAGCTGCACATCTATCCACGGAATCAGGCTGCCCGCCAGTGGTACACCAAACTGATCAGTGGGATAATTATCCGAACGGATATGCTGAGCAACCTTACGATCGATATCGAGAATGGCCGAGGAAGGGTCTAGCAGTAAGTCATGAACGGAGTTTTCAATACTACCCATCTGACTGATCAGTTCACGCATATTTCTTGCGCCAGCGCCAGATGCAGCCTGATATGTCATTGCACTAATCCATTCGATATGATCATTTTGCAATAAGCCTCCCAACGCCATCATCATCAGGCTGACAGTACAGTTACCACCTATAAAATCTTTTTTACCTGAATCCAGTGCAACATCGATGACATCACGGTTGACCGGATCCAGCACTATAACGGTATGATCTTTCATGCGTAAAGATGATGCCGCATCTATCCAGTAACCTGTCCAGCCTGCAGCACGCAAATCAGCATAAACCAGACTGGTATAATCACCACCCTGGCAGCTGACAATAGCATCCATTGCTTTTAACTCATTAATATCGTTGGCATCCTTTAACGTAGGAATATTCTTGCCGACATCCGGTCCGGGCTGCCCGGCCTGAGAGGTAGAAAAGAAGACTGGCTCTACAATATTCGCAAAATCATTTTCTTCCAACATACGCTGCATCAACACGGAACCGACCATGCCTCGCCAACCTACAAAACCGACTCTATTCATTTTATTCTCGTAAAATCATCAATATTAATAAATTTATATGCTCACCACGACGTACACGAAGGTCGTTTTTTTCTAATGCATAATATTAATTATACTATGATTTATTATGGTTTATATTAAATGATAACAACCAGAAAATTTTCGTGTTCTTCGCGCCTTCGTGGTGAATAATTTTTAAGCTTTCAGGGCTTTAACCACTGCATCACCCATTTCAGCGGTGCTGACATAAGCTCCACCATCGGCTATATCTTCTGTACGTATACCCTGGTCCAGTACATCACTCACAGCCTTTTCTACCCGGTCAGCCAACTCTGTCTGATTCAGGCTATATCGCAATAACATGGAGACCGATAATATGGTCGCTAACGGATTAGCTTTGTTGGTTCCGGCAATATCGGGGGCGGAACCATGAATAGGTTCATACATACCCTTACCATTTTTATCCAGCGATGCGGACGGTAACATACCAATAGAACCTGTCAGCATGGCTGCAGTATCCGATAATATATCGCCAAACATATTTTTAGTGACGATAACATCGAATTGTTTTGGCCATTTAACCAGCTGCATCGATGCGTTATCCACATACATATGTGATAACTCCACTTCCGGGTATTCCTTGCTCACACGTATCATCACTTCACGCCATAACTCTGACACCTCAAGCACATTGGCCTTATCGACCGAGCACACTTTTTTATTCCGTTTCATCGCAACATCGAAAGCGGAACGGGCAATGCGTTCAATTTCATGCTCTGCGTATACCAT